>DMQW01000249.1:0-4774 GCA_003455565.1 Limisphaerales bacterium | reverse complement strand
GGCAGGCGCGCGGCGAGGCGTTGCATGAAGCCCGGATTCATCAGCGCCTTGGCGTGGCAGTGCGCGTGGATAACGAGGTTTTCGTTGTGCAGTTTAAACTTCAACGCTTTTGGTTCGCGCTCGAGCAGTTGCCCGATGAAATCTTCAAAGAGAAAACTGCGCGCGGCGACCTGCTCGGCCCCCGGCAATTTCAATTCGCGATAATCCTCGGCGAACATCGAGTAGCACGACGGTTCGAGAAAAATGATGGGCGCGGCGTCGTTCGCGAGCAGGGTGAGATTGTGGCGGCCCAGTTTTTCCGCTTCGGCCAGATGACCGACGCTGAACGCGGGGCGTCCGCAGCATTTCCGTTGCGTGGGCAGCGTGACCGCGAAACCGGCGGCTTCCAGCACGGCCACGGCGGCGATGCCGATGTGCGGTTCGTGATAACGGACAAACGTGTCGTCCCACAGGATGATGCGGTCACGGTGGCCGGTGGTGTTGTGTGCGTGCCGCGCGAACCAGTGGTCGAAACGTTCGCGCGCGAATTTGGGCAGGGGGCGTTCACCGGTGAGGCCGAACATTTTTCCGAACAAGTGGCGCACCGAGCGGAACGTAAAAAGCCAGTTCATCAGCCCCGGCATCGTCGTGCCGACTCGGCCAAGAAAATCCACGGAGCTGATCAGCCGTTGCTGCAGAGTCAGGCCGTCGCATTTCGTGCGCGCGTGGAGCAGCTCGGCTTTGAGTAGCGGCAGATTCACGTTGGACGGACATTCATTCGTGCAGGCGCGGCAGGAAAGGCAGTTGCTCAACGCGTATTCCAGTTCCTCCGCGCGCAGCGGGTCGGCGATTTCGCGGTGTTCCAGCGCGGCGCGAATGAGGTTGGCGCGGCCGCGCGTGGACATGCCTTCCTCGCCGGTCGCGATGTAAGTCGGACACATCGTCGGCGTCAGTTTGATGCAGCCACCGCAGCCGTTGCATTGCTCGAGATTGGCGGTGAACGATTCATCGCGCGCCGCGAAGGCGAGCTTCGGCTCGAAGGGCAAAACCAGATTCCGGTCCGCGCCCTGCCGCAGATTTTCGTCAATTTTATAGCGGCCATCGCCGATGATCTTGCCGGGATTGAAAAGATTGTTCGGGTCGAACGAATTTTTAATCTCGCGCATCACGCGATAAAGTTCCGCACCGACCTGCGCCTTGAGAAATTCCGTTCGCGCCATGCCCACCCCATGTTCGGCGGCGAGCGAACCTTTGAACTGCGCGACGAGTGCCGCGACTTCATCGGCGATCTGGCGGAATTTTTTCAGGTCGTTCGCCAGATGCAAATCGAGCACGGGGCGGACATGCAGAAGTCCCGCCGCCGCGTGGCCGTAAAACGACGCCTCCACGCCGGCGCGCGCCATCAATGTCTGAAGCCCTTCGACATAAGCCGGCAAATCGGCTGGTCGCACCGCCGCGTCCTCGATGAAGCACGCGGGCTTGGCGTCGCCTTTCCGACTGGTGAGCAGCGACAAACCGGCTTTGCGCATCGCCCAGACGAGATTGCGTTCGCCTTCGTTTTTTAGAATCAACTGGCGCCGGCCGAGCCGGCGTTTTTGCAATTGCGCGAACTTGTCTTTGGCGCCCGCAAAAAATTCCACGATCAAAATGGCTGCGCATGGTTGCGCGTCGAGGTCGAGCAAGGCGCGCACGGCGGCAAATTCGCGCTGGCCGCGCGTCTGGTCGAACAGCGGACGGTCAACGTGTTCGATCGCCGCCGGTTTCAGGTCGAGCAATTCCGCCGTGGCCTGCATCGCCTCGGCGACGGACGCGAAAAAAATCAGGCCGACGCCGCGTTCTTCCGGCAGCGGAACGATGTTCAGTTCCGCCGAAAAAATTCCGGCGAGCGTGCCTTCGCTGCCGCAGAGAATGGGAATCAGATTTCCCGGTTGTTCCAGCGCGCGGGCGAGGCCGTAACCCGGCCAGCGTTTCAACAGTCCGGCGGGAAACTGCTCGGCGATTTGCAGCGAGTTGAGCGAAACCAGATCTTCGACGAGATGCCGTTGCGAGTGGAGCGATTCCAGATGCGCGCCGATGCGGGTGGCCTTGCCGTCCGCCATGATGATTTCGATTTCGCGGACGTGCTGGCCGGTCGTGCCGTAGACCGGCGTGTGCGCGCCGGAAGAATCATTCGCAATCATGCCGCCGAGCGTTGCGCGCGAACTCGTGGCCACGTCCGGCCCAAAACAAAATCCCGCCGGCTGGAGAAAAGAATTTAATTGATCCAGCACCACGCCCGCGCCGACGCGGACGGTGCGCAGGTCTTTGTCAAAATCCCAGATCTGCCGGTTGTGCCGCGCGAAATCCACGATGAGTCCTTCGCCGATCGCGCCGCCGCTCAAGCCCGTTCCCGCGCCGCGCGGCGTCACAGATACACCCGCGACCAGTGCGGCCTGGATGATCTGCGCCGCTTCTTTCGAGGTTTTTGGAAACGCCACCGCCGCCGGAACGATTTGATAAGGCGAGGCGTCCGTGGCGTAGATCTGGCACGTGCGGTTGTCGAACGCGACTTCGCAGTTCGCGGCGTTCAACGTGGCCATCTGTTGCGTGGAAAGCACGCCACCAACCTATCGGCGTGACACGCGGTTGACAATCGGATTGATAAACAGCTTGGCAACTCTTGGCCGTTCGCGGCTATAAAATAAATCGCGAGCAGGCAGCCAACGCCCAACCTCGAATTGCTTTGGCGGCGATCCGGTCATTCGTGCCGCAGCGCTTCCACGGGATCCATGTTGGCGGCGCGGATGGCGGGATAGATGCCGAAGACGACTCCCACCAGCGCCGAAATGGTGAACGCCAGCAACGGCGACCAGAGCGTGATGATGGTCTTCATGCCGGCGGTGTGCGAGACGATGAAGGGAATGGTGACGCCCAGCAGAACGCCCAGGATGCCGCCGATACCGGAGAGCATCACGGTCTCCACGAGGAACTGGACGATGATGTCGCGCCGCCGGGCACCGAGGGCGCGACGAATACCGATCTCTCGCGTTCGTTCGGTGACGCTGGCGAGCATGATGTTCATGATGCCGATGCCGCCGACGAGAAGGGAGATGGCGGCGATGGAGCCAAGCACGATGTTAAAAATTTGTTTCGTGCGTTCCGCGCGCCGGAGCATTTCCAACGGCACATCAATCTGATAGTCTTTCTTTTTGTGGTTGCGCTCCATGACCGTCTTGATGGCATCAGCGACGCCGGTCACTTCTTCGAGTGAAGCCACTTTCACTGTGAGTTCGTGAAGTTCAACGCGCTCGGCTTCAAAGCTGCCCGCACGCCGCCGCATCAATACTTCGCCGTAACGCATTTTGACCGTCTCCAATGGAACGAACATGCGATAGGCGGCGGATTTGTCCTTCTGCTCCGTGGCGTCGTCGGTCTTGGGGTCGTGCCCGCGTGCTTCCATGACGCCAATGACTTGGTAATAGTCGCCGCCAACGCGGACATGTTTGCCCAGCGGAGATTCCAGCGGGAACAACAACGGCACCATCTCCGCCCCGAGCACGCAGACGCTGGTCCGGGCGTCCATGTCATTTTCAGTGAAGAAGCGACCGCGGGCGACGGGTTGGTTGCGCATGGTGGGATACCACGGAACCGTGCCGACGATTTCACAATCCACGCGGCGGCTGATGTTCCAGACATAGTCGCGGATATTACGCGCCGGCAGGATGAC
This sequence comes from Limisphaerales bacterium, assembly GCA_003455565.1. Classification (GTDB taxonomy): domain Bacteria; phylum Verrucomicrobiota; class Verrucomicrobiia; order Limisphaerales; family UBA11358; genus UBA11358. Next base: position 1,089 of record DMQW01000249.1, on the reverse strand, counting down.
CGTGACCCCGGGAATGGTGGCGGTGATGCGTTTCGCATCGGCGTAGGTGACACCGTATTGCAGCACATAACTCTGGCTGCCCTGCGTGGCTTTTTGTTCGTCGGGCGGTTTGACGCTGCGAATGATGATGTTCTGGCTGCCAAGACTTTTGATCTGTTCCTGCGCTTCGTAACTGGCACCTTCGCCGATGGCGAGCATGGCGATCACCGAGCACACGCCAAACACAATGCCCAGCATGGTGAGCAGCGAGCGCAGGCGATGCAACCAGAGGCTGCGGATGCCCACTCGCATCGCCCGCTGAAGCCGCGCCAGCGTGAGGCCGCACAAGGCGTTGACCAGGCTCGCATTGGTTTTAGTGTCGGACATCGCTTTCAATATGGCCGTCACTCAAACGGATGGTGCGGCGGGCGCGTTTTCCCACACTGGAATCATGGGTGACGAGAATCAGGGTTTTGCCTTGGGCATTCAGTTCATCGAAAACTTTCATAATCTCCACGCCGGAGGCGGAATCGAGATTGCCGGTGGGTTCATCGGCCAGAATGACGAGCGGATCGTTGACCAGCGCGCGGGCGATGGCCACGCGTTGTTGCTGGCCGCCGGAGAGTTCAAAGGGTTTGTGATCAAGCCGGTCCGTGAGTCCGACGCGCGCGGCAAGTTTGCAGGCGCGTTCGCGGCATTCGTTTTCGGGACGATCCTGGTAGTAGAGCGGGATTTCAATGTTCTCCACCACCGTAAGTTGCTGGATGAGATTGTAAGATTGGAAAATGAAACCAAGCCGCGTTCCGCGAACAGCGGAGAGGGCGTCGTCATCCATTCCCGACACATCCTGACCGCCGAGCAGATAGTGGCCGGCCGTGGGCCGGTCAAGACAGCCGAGGAGATTGAGCATGGTGGATTTGCCGCAGCCGGACGGACCCATGATGCTGATGTAATCACCGGCGGCGATGTCAAAGGACACACCGCGCAACGCCTCAACCGTGTTCGGACCCATCTGGTAGGTCTTGCGGACGTTGTCAAACTGGACGATGGGCGATGGCATGACGCGTGGGTGTTAAGTGCGACGATGCAGTTGCAGGACGGCCGGAGCGC
>DMQW01000437.1:10463-14733 GCA_003455565.1 Limisphaerales bacterium | reverse complement strand
ATGTTATGCTAGTTAGCTATAGCCGTGTAGTTGGCGTCCGTCGTCAGTTTGTAATAGTAAGTCACCGAATACGGCGTCGCGCCACCCCCGACCAAGGCTGTGGCGGAGATCGAAGAACCCCCGACAAACGCCGAGCCGTTGGTCGGGCTGGTCACCGAAACCGACGGCGTGCCAGGGTCGTAGGAATACCTGACGATGACGATTCCGGAGCCGCCGACACCGCCGTTGTTGCTGCCAAAAGCACCACCACCACCACCACCGGTGTTGGCTGCACCGCTGAAACCGTTTTGACCGCTTGCTCCTGGGTTTCCGCCGCCGCCCAAGCCACCTGACCCGGTGGTGATGCCCCCGCCACCACCGGCATAATAGTTGGTCACGCCGCTGATGGCATATTGCAAGCCAACTCCACCGTTAACGTCTCCCCCCGCAGCTCCGGCACCGCCGCCGCCGGCATAACGCGCGCCACCGCCACCGCCGCCGGCCACCACCAGCACATCCGCGCTGACAGAGGACGGGATGATCAACGTGCCGCTTCCCGTGGTCGTGAACTTATGCACAACAAAGCCGCCGATATAGGCTAGTGAAGCAACGGGATTGAGCCCGTTTGAATCCGTATAGACGATCGTTCCGCCCGAACCCGTATTATCGGCCAAGGCGGAACCGGTGAAGATCAGCAGAGCCAGGCAAACCAGGCTCGCGGCGATTTTCCTAGTGAGGAGTTGTGGTTTTTTCATAATGGTTTGTTCGAGGGTTGCGTGGTCAGGATTACGGTCTTGATTTTTTGCGTTGTAGTCAGGGAGGTTTTTAACCGAGGGGCGGTTGCTCAATAATCAGTTTTTTTGTTTGGCCGACAAACGCATTGGCCAACGGGCTTGATCCCGGCGGGGTTTTGCGTTTTTGTATCGGTTTGATTTACTATAAGCGAAATCCGCCGATTGCATATCCCCCGATTATGGTTGACGCTCCACCACCGAAATAGGGGGGGTCGCCACCCGCCGGCCACCCAGCGAATTCAACCGAAGCCCTAACACCGGGACTACCCACGGCAATCCGATGAAGTAACTTGAACCCGAACAATTTCACAATTCGGCTTGCTGACCGGCTGTTTAATTCACGAGCCGGAGGTGGAAGAAGCGCTGAGGCGAGATGCTGGAGGTATTGGTGAGCGCCGCCTCGTCGCACATCTCGCGCGTTGCCGGCGTGGAGTGATAGGCGTCGGCCAGCGTCAGGGACGTAAACCACTTGCCCCAATACTCACAACGCCAATCCGCGCCGCCGATTTCCGTTTTGGTGCGATAAGGTGCGATCACGGACTCAATGTCCTGTGCCAGGATTCGATTAGAGCAGATTAAATAAGACTATAGCCACACGAGGCAAACCAGTTGAGGGTAGCTTGGCGGGTCACGGTTTGCAGTGCAGCGGCAATGGCGGCGAGGAGTTCGGCGCCGGTGCGGGCCTCGGCGCGGCGCAGAAATTGTTTCACCTTGCTCCACATTTTCTCGATGGGATTCAAATCCGGCGAATACGCCGGCAGAAAGCAAACCGTCGCACCCGCTTGTTCAATCAGCCCAAGGGTCAGGTCGTTCTTGTGCGGCGAGAGGTTGTCCATGACGACCAGGTCGCCGGGACGTAGCGTCGGGCAGAGCCCCGTGCGCACAAAGGCGCGGAACCCTTCCGTGTCCGTCGCCCCTTCGCTGGTCATACAGGCGGTCGTGCCATCCAACCGGATGGAGGAAAGCATGGTCGTGGTCTGCCAGTGACCGTGCGACTGGCTGGCGTGGACGCGCTCCCCCCGTTGGACGCGCCCGCGCAGGCGCGTCAGGTTCGTCTTCGCGCCCGATTCATCGAGGAAGACCAACCGGGCCGGATCGAGGCGGGGTTGGCGTCGCCGCCACGCCCGCCGCGCCTGCGCGATGTCTGGGCGGCCTGGCTCGCTGGCGCGGAGCGTCTTTTTTTATAGGTCAGCCCCAACTTTGCCAGGGCGTAGTGGATGGCGGGCAGGGAGCACGCCAGCCCGGTGGCGGCGCGCAGTTCCTTGAGGGTCAGGTCGGCCTGCTGATCCAGCAGCACTCGCAGTTGGCGATGATGCCTGGCAACGATCATCGGCTTGCGCCCGGAGCGATGGTGCTGCGCGCCGATCTGGCCGATGCGCCACCGCTGTTGCAGGAGCTTTTTGACCATGCCCAGCGACACGCGATACCGGGCGGCCACCGTCTCCCGCGTGCCTGCTTCACGGTCATACGAAGTCAGAATCCGTTCCCGCAAATCCAACGAAAGTGTTTTCACACCGCCACTTTGCCATACCCAATCCAATATGGCTACAGTTTTATTTAATATGCTCTAGCCACGCACAGGTCGAGTTTCTCGCCCAACCGCCCGCTGATCCGCACCGATTCCGGCGCGGCGGGCGTTAATAAATCTTTCACCGCAGTTTGGGCGAAGCTGGAACAACCGAACAAACCGCCGCTCAAAACAAGCGCGAGGCAGAGGATGAGTTTGGACTTCATGGCAATTGTAACTCTGACCTGAAATTCAACCAGTCCGTTTATTTCAATTCAAGCCCGTGGATGCGCCGCGTCGTAGGCCTTCTTCAGTCGCTCCGTCGTGACGTGCGTGTAAATCTGCGTCGTGATGAGATGCGCGTGGCCGAGCAGTTCCTGCACGCTGCGCAAATCCGCGCCCGCATCGAGCAAGTGCGTCGCGTAACTGTGCCGCAGCTTGTGCGGCGTGAGCTTCGGATCAAGCCCGGCGATGACAAGATACTGTTTCATCCGCCGCGAAAGTTGCAGCGGCTGGAGCGGCCCGGATTTTTTTGTGTTCGAACAAAAAACCGGACTCAAACCCGCCGGGACTTCCAGCCGCGTGTTCCAATAATTTTCAATCGCTTGCAACGCCGGTTGACCGATTGGCACCAACCGTTCTTTTTTTCCTTTGCCGCGAACACGCACAATTTGTTCGCTCCAATCAATGTCGTCCACGCGCAAACCGCACAGCTCGCTGATGCGCAGGCCGCACGAGTAAATTGTTTCGATCACCGCCGCGTCGCGCAAACAAACGCTTTTGGAAACTGGTCGTCCCGCGCCTTTTTTTTCTTTTTGCGATTTGAGGAGTTTTTCAGGCGCGTCGAGCAAATCCTTCATTTGTTGAATCGTCAAAAATCTTGGCAGCCGCTTCTCCAATTTCGGAAGCGAAATATTTTTTATTGGCAAACTTTCCACGACGCCGTGCCGTATCAGGAATTTGTAAAACGTCCGCAGCGCCGAAAAACGAAGCTGTGTCGCCGCGCGGCTCAAATTATTTCTTCCGAGAAATCGCACATAACTCCGAAAATCATCGCGTTGAAGTTTTTCCCAGACGATAGCCTGTCGCGCTGAAGCGGATTTATCCGCGAAGGCGGACCGCGCTTCCTGATGCCAGCGATAAAATTCCGTCAACGCCTGTTTGTAATTCCGTTGCGTATAAACCGATGCGCCCCGATCCGTCGCCAGATGCGCGAGAAATTTCTGAATCCATTTATCAACCAACGCTGATTTGTTTTGAACCGGTTCATTCATCCAATTCTTTGTAAGAGACGAGGTGACGAGTCTCAAACTAAATCGGGAAAAATTAGAGACTCCTTACGTCGTCCCCTACCATGTTTCTGTTGCTTCATTCGTCGCGCGGCGGGAAGTCAAAGGTGATCTTGCCTTTTTTATCCATCACCAGAAATGCCGGAAACGGCTTGCCCGCCTTGGAAATAAACTTGTCGAGCAGATCGCTCTTGCCCTCGGCGAGAATTTTCTGCGCCTGCGCCAGTTCAATCGGCTGTTCCAAAATTGTTTTGCTGATCTTGAATTTGCACGCCTTGGCGTCCAACTGCGATTTCTCGCAGATGTAACCGGCTTCCGTGTCGAAAACTTTCCCGCCGCACTTCGGACATTTGCCGATGGATTCCTTGCCGGTGAAATCAATTTTCGGCAACGGCTCGCTCGGCGCGCCGCCTTTGGCTTTGCCCTTTTTCTCGCGCGGCGCGAACTCGAACGCCGTGCCGCCGTCTTTCAAAACGAGGAACGCCTCGAACTTGCGGTTGTTTTTCTTCGAGACAAAACTTTTTAACAAATCCGTTTTGCCCGTCGCGAGCAGCTTCGTGATCTGCGCCGGTTCAATCGTCTGCTGCAAAATGATTTTGCCGCTGCGGAACGTGCAGGTCTTGTCCGCGCCCGTCGCCTTCTCGCACAAATAATTCATGCCCGCGTCGAACACGCGCGCGCCGCACTTCGGACATTTGCCG
>DMQW01000437.1:9787-10338 GCA_003455565.1 Limisphaerales bacterium | reverse complement strand
GGTGAAATCAATGGGCGCACTCGCCTCGCCGTCCTTGTTCTGGTCGTTGCCGAAATCGAATTCCGGCTTGAACTCCGCGTTCATCTTGATGATGGCGGCGAACGGAAAACCCTGCTTGCTGCGGAAACCTTGCAGCGGTCCGACGACGCCTTTGCTGATGAGTTCCTCGACTTCGGAAATTTCCAGTTGCCGGCTCGCCACGATTTTCCAGAGCGCGAAATCGCATTTCTGGCACTGGAATTTTTTGTAATTCTCCAAAATCTCGCCGCCGCATTTCGGGCACGGCACATTGAGCCTGCCGTAATCACCCGGCACGGTGTCGCTCTCGTGCGACTTCGCCTTCGCCACGATGTCGCGCGTCGCATCGGCGATTTCCTTCATGAATTCGTCGCGCTTCAACTTGCCGCGCGCCATGAGGTTCAATTTGAATTCCCATTCGCCCGTGAGTTCCGGCGAACAGAGCTGCGGAATCGCCAGCCCGCGCAGCAGTGTGATGAGTGAAAACGCCTTCGCCGTCGGCTGCAATTCGCGGCCATTGCGCGTGATGTATT
>DMQW01000437.1:4441-9704 GCA_003455565.1 Limisphaerales bacterium | reverse complement strand
GGAATCGCCAGCCCGCGCAACAGCGTGATGAGCGAAAACGCCTTCGCCATCGGCTGCAATTCGCGGCCGTTGCGCGTGATGTATTTTTCCCAGATCAAACCTTCGATGATGGTCGCGCGCGTCGCGGGCGTGCCGAGACCTTTCTCGCTCATCGCTTCGCGCAATTCCTCGTCCTCAATCAATTTGCCCGCGCTTTCCATCGCGCCGAGCAACGTCGCTTCCGAATAGCGCGCCGGTGGTTTGGTGACGTTCGCCTCGACTTCGATTTTCTCGGTCTTGACCGTTTCGTTCGGCTTCACCGGCACGAGGCTCGGCGTGTCGTCAGACTCCGCCGCTTCCTTGCCGTAGACCGCGAGCCACCCGGCATTGACCATCACCTTGCCTTCGCTCTTGAACGGTTCGCTCTCGACACGCGTGATTCGCGTGGTCACAAGAAATTCCGCCGCCGGATAAAAAATCGCGAGAAATCGTTTCGTGACGAGGTCGTAAAGTTTTTGTTCCGGCTCGCTCAAATATTTCGGTGCAACGAGCGTGGGAATGATCGCAAAATGATCCGAGACTTTTGCGTTGTTGAAAATTCTTTTGTTCGGGCGCACCCAGCCGTTTTTCAAAATCGTTTCGGCAGGTGTGCGGTAATTGGTTTCCGCCAGCATGCCCATCGTCGTCTTAACCGTCTCAAGGTAATCCTCCGGCAACGCGCGCGAATCGGTTCTCGGATACGTCAAAACTTTGTGCCTTTCGTAAAGCGCCTGCGCCAGACCGAGCGTGTTCTTCGCGGAGAAACCGAACCGGCCATTCGCTTCGCGCTGCAACGTCGTCAAATCATAAAGCTGCGGCGACATCGAGGTCGTCGGCTTGCTTTCTTCCGTGACGATGCCCGGCTTGCCGAGACATTTTGATTTAATGGCTTCGGCGAATTTAATGTCCCAAACGCGTTCGGGTCTTAATTGATCGTCGCCTTCTTTCTTGGAGAATTTTTCATCGAACCAGCGTCCGACATATGCGCCCGCCTGCGCGCCGAACGTCCCGTGAATTTCCCAATAGTTGCGCGAAATGAATTTTTTAATCTTCTCCTCGCGCTCGACGAGAATCGCCAGCGTCGGCGTTTGCACGCGGCCAACCGTCGTCAAATGAAAGCCGCCGGTCTTGGAATTGAACGCCGTCATCGCGCGTGTGCCGTTGATGCCGATGAGCCAATCGCTTTCACTCCGGCACGTCGCGGCATCGGCGAGCGGAATCATTTCCGCATCCGTGCGCAGATGCGCGAAGCCGTCGCGGATCGCCGCCGGCGTCATGGATTGCAGCCAGAGCCTTTGGATCGGCTTGTCGCTTTTGGCGTATTGAACGATGTAGCGGAAAATCAATTCCCCTTCGCGCCCGGCGTCGCAGGCATTGACGAGTGCGGAAACATCTTTGCGTTTGATGAGCTTGAGCAGGACTTTGAGTCGCGCCTCATTTTTCTCGATGGGCAGCAAATCAAAGTGCGGCGGAATCACCGGCAGATTCGCAAAAGTCCATTTGCCGCGCTTGACCTCAAACTGTTCCGGCACGCAAATCGTGAGTAGATGGCCGACCGCCGACGAGATGACGTAATCATCATTTTCGTAATGATCGTCGTGCTTCTGAAACTTGCCGAGCGCCTTGGAGATGTCTCCGGCGACGGACGGCTTTTCCGCGATGATAAGTGTTTTGCCCATGTGACGTGGCTGATTCTTAAGCTGCGATGCCCGTCCGGCGCAACCTATTTTTTCTGCGGGACAAAATTATTTCCGCCGCCAATGACGCGAATATGCCCACCGCAACCGGTTTGAAACGCCGCCAGCTTTCTGTTTTTGAGAATTGTGTCAGCCACGCCAAATCAATATTGTGACCGAATGAAAATCGTCCTTAACCGGCTCAACCGACTCTTTTACAAAAACGACGTGCGGTTTTTGAAACAGTATTAATTTTATGTGGCGGCAAAAAATCAAATGCTATCGCGGACGGCATTTGACGAATGAACAAGTCGCAATCGCTGCTGTTCTTGCTCAAGCCATCAACAACCATAGCGAAGATTTTTTTTGCGCCGGCTGGATGCACGCCATTGAACATGAATTGTGGGAACGAATCGTCGCGTGCAAGCCTGACGTTTACGAACGCGCGGTGAAAAAACTTTATACCGCAGCGAAAAAACAGCGGCGCGATTGGGGAAAACCGTCCACAGAATTTCTTGCCGGTTTGAAATTGCTGGCGCAGCGCTTTCAGGTTTGGATTTTTTACAAAAAAGGCGAAACCGCGATTCATCTCAAAGACTGGCTGCCGCTCCATGAACAATGGCACGAAAATCGAAAGCAGGAACGGTCGAGTTTGGAAGAAGTTTGGAAACGGATTCACCAGCCGTTTCCATTTTTGAAATCCAAGAAGCCGGTTCGGATACCGCCGATGCCCAAGCTCAAATAAAATGTCCGGTAAAATTTATTTCGAGACAACGATTCCAAGTTTCTACCACGAAACGCGAAAGGATATTGAAAGTCTTTCCCGCCATTACTGGACGCGGAAATGGTGGGACGAACATCGCCACGACTACGAACTTTTCACCAGTCTCGCCGTCTTGCAGGAATTGGACAGCCCCGCCTATCCGTCCGCCAAGCGCGAAAAATCGCTCCATCTTCTTCGTGACCTGCCGGTGCTGGGTGAAACTGCGCGCATCGGCGAAATCATCCGCGCCTACCAACGGCACAAACTGATGCCACAAAGTCACACCGGCGACGCGCTGCATCTGGCGCTGGCCTCCGTCCACGGCTGCGATTTTCTGCTCACCTGGAACTGCGTCCATCTTGCCAATCCCAACAAACTCGACCACATTAGACACGTCAACGAACGGCTCGGCCTGCCGATGCCGATGCTGTTGACGCCCGTGAATTTACTTGGAACAAGATTATGAAAAAACACGCCGACCCTGGAATTGACGAAGTGCGCGCCGCCCGCATGGAAATTTCCGCGCGCTACGGTCACGACATTGACCGGATGCTGGCCGACCACATGAAACAGCAGGAACGCTTTGCCGACCGGCTCATCCGGCTCGCACCCGCACGCAAGCCGACTGCCCGCCGGAAACTCGCCGTGGCGGCTTGAGGCAAACCGCGCCATGCTCCGCTACGGCATCAACGACATCCGCCTCTTCTACGAAAACGACGTGCGGTTCTTGAAACAATTTTAATTCCGCGAGCCATGAAAAATAAATCTGAACAAATTAAACGTCCGCTGGCTGATAAAAGTCCTGAACGGCTCAAACGACTAAAAGAATTAAACGAACGCGTGCGTGGTTCGATGCCAAATTTTATGACGCAGGAAGATTTGAGAAAAATGCGCGAGGATGAAAAGTGGGAAACAATTCACCAAACGCAAGGCCGATGAAAGCTCCGTTAGGGGCGAAATCTTTGTAGCAACGAAACCAGATTAAAATTTTTAAGCTCCGTCAGGAGCGACATCGAAAAATGAACCTTGATTCAACACAATTAAATCAACGCGTAGCAAAGGCTGTTGCCAGTTACTGGTCAACACGTCAAAGCCAATCAACGAAACAAGCGTCTTCCGGCCAGCGCGATCAAGGTGCGCGCAGTGCGGTTACTGGCGGAGCACACATGGATGGCTTTATTGGTTTGATAACCGAGCTGATTTTGGAAGCTGGAATCCGCAAAGAACATATTTTCCATAATACAGCGCTCGAACTGCCCGGCTTCTTTCGCCCGACCAAAGAGTGGGATTTGCTTGTGGTTCGTGACCGCCAACTCCTTCTCTCGCTCGAAACCAAATCGCAGGTTGGCCCGTCATTCGGCAACAATTTCAACAATCGCACCGAGGAAGCAATGGGCAGCGCATTGGATTTATGGACGGCATTTCGCGAGGGAGCTTTCAATAAGACGATCCGTCCGTGGTTGGGCTACGTCTTTCTGCTGGAGAATTGCGACGGCTCGCGCCGCCCAGTCAAAGTGAAAGAGCCGCACTTCAAAGTTTTCCCAGAGTTTGTCAGCGCGTCCTACGCCAAACGCTACGAGTTGTTCTGCCGGAAACTTGTTCGCGAACGGCATTACAATTCAGCCGCCTTTCTCACGTCGGAACATAAAACCGGACTCAATGGCAGTTTCAACGAACCAGCAGAAGATTTGGCATTCCTGCAATTTGCAAAGTCGCTTGTGGCTCACGTCTCGGCATACTCTGACTGACATGCGCAACGCATCCAACAATGGCCACACGCCAACGGCTCATCGTCTCTACCAAGGCGACGCGCGGAGTTTTTCCTACATACCCGACGAGTCGGTGCATCTGGTGGCAACGTCGCCGCCGTATTGGAAACTCAAGCGCTACAACGACAATCCCGGCCAATTGGGTCACGTTTTGGACTACGAAGAATTCCTCAACGACCTGAAACAAGTTTGGTCAGAGAGTTATCGGGTGCTTGTGCCAGGTGGCAGGCTTGTTTGCGTAGTGGGTGATGTTTGCCTGTCTCGTAAAGAAAATGGCCGCCATGTCGTCGTGCCATTGCACGCCGACATCTGCGTCATCTGCCGCAAACTCGGCTTCGATAATCTCAATCCGATTATCTGGCACAAAATTTCCAACGCGGCATTCGAGGCGAACACGAGTAGTAAATTCCTCGGCAAGCCGTATGAGCCGAACGCGATTGTGAAGAACGACATCGAATTCATTCTCATGCAGCGAAAGCCCGGCGGGTATCGCCAACCAACGCAAGAGCAACGTCGGTTGAGCATGATCCCGAAAGATGAATTCAACGAATGGTTTCGCCAAATCTGGACGCTCAATGGAGCTTCAACGCGAGAACACCCTGCGCCATTTCCAATCGAACTCGCCACACGCCTTGTCCGAATGTTTTCGTTTCACGGAGACACAGTTCTTGATCCATTCAGCGGCAGTGGAACAACAATGCTCGCAGCGATGAAGTGGGGACGTAACAGCATTGGTATTGAAATTGACTCGGATTATTGCCGCATGGCGGCACGACGAATTCTGGAAGAAAATGAAAATTTATTTTCCACGACAGACTTTGAATGTATTCACGCGCCGGTTGTGGATGAAGAAGCAATGGTTCTCCGCGAAAAACCGGTTGCCTATCGCATCGGCAAGCCGCGCAAGAAAAAATTAGTTTCTAAATGAAAGTCACCCTTAACTGGCTCAAACAATACGTTGATTTCAACTGGTCGCCCGAGGAATTGACCGAGCGGCTCACCATGCTCGGCCTCGAAGTCGAGGGCGTGCAGAAAAT
>DMQW01000437.1:0-4268 GCA_003455565.1 Limisphaerales bacterium | reverse complement strand
GACGGCACGGGCGAACGCCAGATCGTCTGCGGCGCGCAGAATTTCAAGGCGGGCGACAAAGTGCCGCTCATCCTGCCCGGCGCGTCATTGCCGCCCAAGCCCGGCGACAAGGAACCTTTTACCATCAAAGTTGGGAAAATTCGCGGCGTGGAATCGCACGGGATGCTTTGCTCGCCGCAGGAACTCGGCCTGCCGGATCAAGTGGACGGCCTGCTCATCCTGCGCGAGGACGCGCAGGTCGGTCAATCTTTCGGCGAGTATCTTGGTCGCAGCGGCGGCGATGTGGTTTACGATCTGGAAATCACGCCGAACCGGCCGGACTTGAACAGCGTCATCGGCATCGCGCGCGAAATCGCGACGGTGACGGGGAATCCGCTGAACGTTCCTGCCGTCGGTGGGGCGAGCGCCCCCGCGAGCCAATCTTCGGAAACAACTGCGGCTCGTCAGGAGCCTCGCCCCACCAGCGAATTGGTTGCTGTGCGCATAGAAGACACGGAGCTTTGTCCGCGTTACACGGCACGCGTTATCAAAGGCGTGAAAGTCGGGCCAAGCCCGGACTGGCTGAAAAGCACTTTGGAAAAAGTCGGCATCCGCAGCATCAGCAACGTGGTGGACGTGACGAATTACGTCATGCTCGAAACCGGCCAGCCGCTGCACGCGTTTGATTATCATTTAGTGGGACAGGCTTCCAGCCTGTCTCGGTCTTCTGGAAATCAAGACAGGCAGGATGCCTGTCCCACTATTGTCGTTCGCCGCGCTGCTGCGGGCGAAAAATTCAAGACGCTCGACAATCAGGAACGCACGCTCACCAGCGAAATGCTTTTGATCGCCGACGGACAAAAAGGCATCGCACTCGCTGGCGTGATGGGCGGACAGAACACGGAAATCAACAACGACACAAAAGATGTTTTGATCGAGAGCGCGTATTTCTCGCCGGTGAACATCCGGCGCACGAGCAAGCTGCTCGGTTTGCGCAGCGAATCCAGCTACCGCTTCGAGCGCGGCGCGGACGTAGGCATCTGCGATTGGGCAAGCCGGCGCGCGGCGCAATTGATTTTGGAAACCGCCGGCGGCCAGTTGGCTGAAGGTGTAGTGGATATTTATCCAAAAGCGAAAGAGCCGAAGCCGATCACCTTGCATTTCGCGAAGGTGAAGGAACTGCTCGGCGTCTCCATTTCACATGCCGACCAGATTTCATTCCTCACCAAGCTCGGCCTGACGTTGACGGAACAGTCGCCCGGCGTCTGCACGTTCAACATCCCGACATGGCGCGTGGACTTGAAGCGCGAAGTGGATTTGATCGAGGAAGTCGCGCGCCTGCATGGCGTGAACAACATCCCCAGCACGCCGCCGCGCGGGGCGCTCGGCACAAACGCCTACGATTTGGTTCACGATCAGATCGCCGAGGCGCGGCGCATTTTAAGCGGACTCGGCTTGAACGAGGCGCAGGGACAGACGCTGATTTCAAATTCAGAATTTCAAATTTCAAATGTCGAATCAGTCGCGCTCGCGAATCCTTTGAGCAGCGACATGAACGTATTGCGTCCGAGTCTGTTGCCGGGCTTGATCCATTCGCTGCGGCACAATGTCAGCCGCAAAAATTACAATATGGCGCTGTTCGAGGTCGGGCGCGTGTTCACCAACGCGAACGGCCAGACGAAGGAAAACCGCAACATCGCCATCGCCATCACCGGTCAGGGCGAGCTGGTTTTCTGGAGTGGAACAAAGTTTGAATGGAGCTTTGACGTTTTCGAACTAAAAGGTTTCGTTGAGGAATTTATGGAACAATTTGGTGTTCGCGGAGTAGCGTTCAGCAAACGAGCGGAGAGCACGGCGCTGTTCCTTGAATCCGCAACTATTTCATTAGGTGGAAAACTACAATTAGGTGAAATCGGCCAGCTTTCACCCATCCTCGCCAAAAAATATGATTTGCGCGATGCGGTTTTCCTCGCGGAATTCAATCTGGATTTGCTGTTGTCCAAGCGCAATCCGACGAAATCGTTCAAGGCGCTGCCGCAGTTCCCGTCCAGCCGCCGCGACGTGGCGATGCTGGTGCCGGAAGCTGTGACGCACGACGCCGTTCTCCAAGCAGTGAAACAAGCCAAGGTCGCCAACCTCGAGAGCGTTGAGTTATTCGACGTTTTCCATGGCAAGGGAATTTCCGAAGGCCAGAAGAGCCTGGCGTATGCGTTCACCTATCGTTCGCCGGAAAAAACTTTGACCGATGTGGAAGTGAACGCGGCGCATACGAAGATTGTGGACGCGTTCAAAGCGCAGTTGTCGGCGTCGCTGCGGGAATAACTGCAATTGGAGCGCGAGTTGTCCCAACTCGCAACGCGTCCGACCAATCCAGCCGCTGCGGATTGAGGACAATCCGCGCTCCGGCAAAACAAGGACACCGTCGCAAAACTCACACCGTCAGGATTTCTTTTTCCTTGTGCGCGAGGTGCGCGTCAATTTTCGCGACGTATTGGTCGGTCAGCTTTTGGATTTCCTTCTCGATTTTTTCCTGTTCTTCCTCGCTGGTCTCGCTGGCCTTGACCGCTTTTTTCAGAAGCTCCATCGCATCGCGGCGCACATGGCGCACGGCCACGCGGCTGTCCTCGGCCATCTTCTTCGTGATCTTCACGAACTCCTGACGGCGTTCAGCGCTCAATTCCGGGAACGTCACGCGGATGATCTTCCCCTGCACCACCGGCGAGAGGCCGAGATTCGCCTTTTGAATCGCCTTCTCAATCGCCTGGATGCCCGTGATGTCCCACGGCTGCACGACCAGCATGCGCGATTCCGGCGACGTGATGCCCGCAAGTTCGCGCAGGCGCATCTGCGAACCGTAGACCTCCACCAGAATATTTTCGATGAGCGACGCGGACGCCTTGCCCGTGCGCACACCGGCGAATTCATGGATCACGACCTGCTCGGTCTTGATCATTTTTTCTTCCGCTTCCAATAAAATTTCGTCGGATGACATAGTTCCACAGGCTAACAATGAAACGGCACCGGGTCTAATGAAAATTAAAACCGCCGGATCAAAGCTCCAGCATCCCGGCCGCCTCCACCATCGTCTCGCAGGTGACGATGCGCGGCTTGTTCGGGTAATGGAAGATGGAAATGATATTCAGCCCGATGTCTTTCGCGGAATCAGGAATCACACGCACCACCAATTCCACGCCGTGCCGGTCCATCAGCTCCATCGTCTTGCCGATGATGTCCGCGCACGCGACATCCATGGATTCCAGCCGGCCCAAATCCGCCAGCATCTTAAAACCGTCGGGGAAATCCGCCAGCAACGCCGCCACGTCCTGATGACCGCGCTCCAGTTCGGCCACCGTCACATGTTGGATGTAACTCAAATGCAATAACCGCCGCGCCTTGTTCGTCGTCGCTAAAAACATGACGGCACTTTAGACCAACGGCGGCGGAATACCAAGCCTGACCGAATCCCGTCAGAAAATCATTCCCCTATCAACCGATTCTCCGCCTCCTCATTCGTCAGATGGTGTTTCGCGCGCACCACGGCCATGCGGACGACCGGCGGATACGCCTGGTCCGTCTTCATACGCGGCTCGATGTATTCGATGATCTCGAACAGCAGCGCGTTGGCCGTCGCGTAATCCAAGTCCGTCAGCTTGGTGATGTAACGCGTCGCGCGGTCAATCAACTTCAGATTGCTCGGCACCACCCAGACCATGTAATTGCCCAGCACGCGGCCAAGCCGGACCATCGTGCAGGTGGAAAGCGCGTTCATCACCAGCTTCACCGCCACGCGCGTCACGCCATCGAGCAAAAACAGCGTGGCCGGCACGGGAACGAAAACGGAAAGACAGCCGGGAATCTGTTGCGTGATTTGAGCGGCGCTTTCCGCCTCCAGTTTGTGGCCGAAATAAATCTGCGCGGTTTTCCCGCCAGCCTGCGCAGCGCGCTCCAGTTGCTGCCGGTGAAACGTCGCGTCTTCCTTCCGCGAGACAACCGCGACCGCGCTGTCGCCTTCGCCCTGCGAACGATACCGCCGTCCGTTGATGCCGATCTTGAACCGCATCAGTTCCGTCGAACTAATCTTGCGGATGGTTTCCAGCGTGCGCTCCAGTTTTTCCCCGCCGACGAGCGCGCGGATTTCCGCCTCGCTCCATGCGACGCAGCGCGGCTTGCGTTTCAAAATGTTTTCCCACGCGGCATCCGTCCAGTCCTCCGGCAAAAAAAGAAACGCCCACGATTCCGCCGCCGTCGGGTCGTCAAACTTGCGGAACGGCGGCGTGCAATATGTCGGC
>DMQW01000317.1:5782-9220 GCA_003455565.1 Limisphaerales bacterium | reverse complement strand
AAATCAATACCGAAGCAGCTTCTTGGAGTTCACGGCCTTGCAACGCGGCAGGTGCGTCTTCACATATATTCATCCGAACGTCTCAACACAAGGGCCACCCACATCCCGTGCTGTCCAGGTCGACCCCGCGAGAATTTCCTTTTCTTAAACCGCAGGGCAGGGGCAGACTGGGGGCATGAAAATTTCACCGAAGGAATTCCGCGTGCGCGAGGGCGACGCGGTCAGGCTCAAGCAATGGCCGACGAAGGTGAAGGCATTTTACAAATCGGAGGCGGACTACCAAAAGAAACTCGCGGAGCACATCCAGGAATTGAGCGAGCGGCAGAATCATCTTTACGCCTATAACCGTTACGCCGTGCTGCTGATTTTTCAGGCGATGGATGCCGCCGGCAAGGACGGGGCGATCAAGCACGTCATGTCCGGCGTCAATCCGCAGGGCTGCCAGGTCTTCAGCTTCAAACATCCCTGCGCCGAGGAGCTGGCGCACGATTTTCTCTGGCGCACGACGCGTTGCCTGCCGGAACGCGGGCGCATCGGTATCTTCAACCGTTCTTATTATGAGGAAGTGCTGATTGCGCGGGTGCATCCGGAAATTTTGCAGGCGGAAGACATCCCGGATGAATTGCTCCACGACAAACAAATCTGGGAACGGCGGTATCGTTCCATCACGGAGCAGGAAAAGCATCTGCATCGCAATGGCACGCGCATCATCAAATTTTTCCTGCACCTGTCCAAGGAGGAACAGCGCAAGCGGTTTCTCAAGCGCATCGAAGACCCGCACAAGAACTGGAAGTTCAGCCAGTTCGACCTCGCCGAGCGGGCGCGCTGGAAGGATTACATGAAGGCTTACGAAGCGTGCCTGAACGCCACCAGCACGGCCAACGCGCCGTGGTTCGTCGTTCCCGCCGACGACAAACTGAATGCGCGGCTGATCATTTCGCGCATCGTCCTCGAAACGCTCAAGGACTTGCAGATGAGTTATCCCAAACCGGACGCGAAACGGGTGAAGGAATTGCAATCGTTCCGCAAGCTGCTGGCAAAGTAGCCCAACGCCGTCCGCGTCGCCAATTCGTGCAATGCAATAAAAACCATTGAGAAATATCTGAAAAAAAGCAAAACCATGCTGATGAAAGCATAGCGGAAAAAGCCGAATTGCTGTTTTGGCCGGTAAATTTTCTTCTCTTCGATCGCATCCAATTTAAGTGGTTTAATTGCAAATTAAGGCGCAAGATTAGGCATGATAAAAATCAAGCCGACCCGCCGCATTCGTCCGCAACCACTGGAAGCCGGCCAACTCTGGCGCATGGCGGAAGCGAATCTTCAAGTGGAAATGGTTGGCAAACTGCTGGTGCATTACAAACTGGGCAAGCCCAACGCCGTCCGCGTCGCCAACTCCTGTAGTGGCATTAAAACCATTGAGAAATATCTGAAAGCGAACAAGGCCGTCTTGGTTTAAGCACGGTGAGATTGCGGGCCATGAAAACCTCGCGGAACAGGGCATTGTAATCCGCATTGGAATTGAACGGCGGGTCTTCGCCGCGACGGAGTGGCTTTCGTCCCTGACGGAGCTTTTATGGTGGCCGTGCGCAAGCACTTCGCCCACGCAGGCGGCACGATCAGGCGGTCGGGTTATACCCCATGGCGAAGGATGGGAACATGCCATAACTTTATTGAACTTAATGGCCGGCGGAACGCTTTTGCCATCACGCTGGCGGTAATAAAAATGAACAATAAAAAAATAAGCCTATGAAATCAATAATTCCAATGTTAGCAATTCCAATTCTGGCTGCATTCGCGCTGGTGGGCTGCAATCAAAACAGTCCAAGCAATTCAACCGATATGCAATCCACCAATTCACGTATGAGCGATGTCAGCGGCACGATCAGCGGAACCACCAATATGCCAGGAACCAACAGTTTGCCGGATATGAATACGAATATGCCTGCAATCAACAGTGTGCCGAATATCAATACGAATATGCCGGCAAGCACCAATCAATAGTTGATGGTCTCTGCGATTTAACCGGTTCGATTGAAAGTCAAGGCGCAGGGTTGGCATTGAACGGCGGGATAAACCAGGTCAACGCTGGCGTCAGAACAATCTTCGCGGTGCAGTCGCTGCCCTTGCCTTTCTTCGTAACCAAGCGCGTTTTCTGGCGTCTTTAATCCGAAAGCAACCATTTACCACTATGAACTTTCTTAATCATCTATCACGCTTCTTGTTTGTCGCTGGCATCGGCATGTTCGCCGTCGTCGGTCTGGCTCAAACCGCTTCTGCCGCCAATCCTTACAAGATTGTCAACACGGCGCAGACAATGGGCATAGGCGGGATTGATTATATCTATGCCGACAACGATGCCCGCCGGCTTTATGTTCCGCGCGGCAACCAGGTTCTCGTCTTCGACCTCGACACGCTCAAATCGGCTGGCTCCATCACCAATGCCCGTGCGCGCGGCGCGGCGGTTGACCCCAAGTCGCATCACGGTTTCATCAGCAGCAGTCCCGTCGTCATGTGGGATTCCAAGACGCTTGAAACCATCAAGACCATTGACGTGCAAGGCCGCCCCGACGGCATTCTTTTTGAACCGCTGACGGAGCGCATTTACGTTTTCAGCCACAGCGCGCCGAACGCCACGGTGATTGACGGCAAGGATGGTTCCATCGTCGGCACGATTGACCTCGGCGGTGCGCCGGAACAAGCACAAAGCGACGGCCAGGGACATCTGTATGTTGACATTGAAGACAAGGACAACATCGCGGTGGTGGACGTGAACACGCTCAAGGTGACCGCGCACTACGACCTCGGCGGCAAAGGCGGCGGGCCGGGCGGCCTCGGTTTGGACGCGAAGAACCATATTCTTTTCGCCATGTGCCACGAACCGGCCACCTGCGTTATCCTCAATGCCGATGACGGAAAAATCCTCGCCACTCTGCCCATCGGCAATGGCACGGACGGCGGCGGATTCAATCCCGCCACCATGGAAGCCTTCAGTTCGCAGGGCGACGGCACATTGACCATCATCAAGGAAGTCAGCCCGACCAGTTTTGAAGTGGAACAGACCGTGCAAACCAAATCGCGCGCCAAAACCTGCACGCTCGACACCAAGAACAATCAAATCATTTTGATCACCACGGAACGACCCGCGACGCCTCCGGCGGCAGCCACCGCAAATGCGACGACCGCGGCCGCAACTCCGCAAGTCGCCGTTGCAACTTCTCCGGCAGGCACGAACCAGCCCAACGGCAACCAGCGTGGCGGACGCGGTGGCAACAACAACGGTCCGGCCATGCTGGATATTCTCGTCGTGGGAAAGTGAAGCAGTGACGCGTGACCAATCCGTAGCGGGAAGGAAAAACGGCGGCGAGATAAACGAGGTCAACGCTGGCGTTCGGAAAAATCTTTGTTAAATCAAATCCGTCTGCTTCTCCGGCTTGGCTT
>DMQW01000317.1:0-5524 GCA_003455565.1 Limisphaerales bacterium | reverse complement strand
TCTTTTTCGGTCAAACCATAAAGGTCATAGACCAGCGCGTCTATTTGCTGGTCGGCGGCGGTGACGGCGTTTTGTAATCAAAATCGGCAGGTCAAACCACTCGGACATTGAGAACGAACCCGGTGTCATTTTGCAAAAGTCTCCAGGCAAAGTATTGGGCGGAGCGGGCAGATTGTCCGTGACTATTTCACCGGTTCTTTTGTCGGCGCGGGCCGTGAAGGTTCTTGCGGACGGCCAGTCTTTGCACCCGGCCACCATTGTTCCTCACGCAAAAACCGGAATGAGAAAATCGTTCCGGCGGTTTTGTTTTCAAGTGGTTTGCGTTCAATCCGGCGAACGGGGCAGGGGAGGGAATTTCCTTTTCTTCAATCGCTTTCCGATTATCCTGTTGCGCTCGGATTCGCAATTTGAAATCCGGGATTAAGATTACGATTAAGATTTTAGGAAACACGGATGGACGCCGCACACATACGCAATTTCAGCATCATTGCCCACATTGATCACGGGAAAACCACGCTTTCGGATCGTTTGCTGCATCGCACTGGCACCATTGCCACGCGCGACATGGAGGCGCAACTGCTCGATTCGATGGACTTGGAACGCGAGCGCGGCATCACCATCAAGGCGCATCCGGTCACGATGCTTTACACGGCCAAAAACGGCGAGACTTACGAGCTGAACCTGATTGACACGCCCGGCCATGTGGATTTTTCCTACGAAGTCTCGCGCAGCTTGAGCGCGTGCGAAGGCGCGTTGCTGATCATTGACGCGGCGCAAGGCGTCGAGGCGCAGACGGTCGCCAACGTGCATCTGGCGATGAAGCAAAATCTCACGATCATTCCGGTGATCAATAAAATTGATCTGCCGCACGCGGACATCGCGCAAGCCAAGTCGCAGCTCGAAGACATTCTGGCGATTCCCGCCGAAACCGCCGTGCTCGCGAGCGCGAAAGAAGGCATCGGCATCGAGGACATTCTGGAAGCCATCGTCGAACGCATTCCGGCACCGAAGCCGACGGGCGCGCCGTCGTTGCAGGCGCTGGGCTTTGATTCTTATTTTGATACTTACAAAGGCGTGGTCACGCACGTGCGCGTTTTCAACGGCGAATTGAAGGCCGGTCAAATGGTGAAACTGCTGCACTCCGGCAAAACGGTCGAGGTGAAGGAAGTCGGCAGCTTCAATCCGAAACCTTACCCGCGCGAAAAACTGGAAGTCGGCGAGACGGGTTATTTCACCGCGAACATCAAGTCGCCGAAAGAAGCGAAGATGGGCGATACGATCACGGATTCGCGGAATCCATCCGGCGTGCTGCCGGGCTTCAAGGAGATTCATCCGATGGTGTTCAGCGGCATTTATCCGATCAACACGGCGGACTACGAAGCGTTGAAAGCGAACATGGCCAAATTGCAGTTGAATGATTCGGCGTTTGTTTATTCGCCGGAAAGTTCCCTGGCGCTGGGCTTTGGTTTTCGTTGCGGCTTCCTCGGCTTGTTGCATCTGGAAATCGTGCAGGAGCGTCTGCGCCGCGAATATGGCATGGACATCATTGCGACGTATCCGAGCGTCATTTACAAAGTCACGATGAACGACGGCACGATGAAGCAGGTGGATAATCCGGTGTTCATGCCCGATCCCAGCCACATCGCCAAGATTGAAGAGCCGATGGTGAAGGCGTTCGTGATTTGTCCCAACGAAAACATCGGCGATCTGATGGCGTTGATTTCGGAAAAGCGCGGCGCCGTTGACCACACAGAAACGCTGGACGCCCGCCGCGTGATGCTGACGAGCCGGTTGCCGCTCAACGAAATCCTGATTGATTTTCACGACCGCATCAAAAGCATGACGCGCGGTTTCGGCTCGATGGATTATGAGTTCGACGGCGATATGGAATCGGACATGGTGAAGCTCGACATGCTGGTGAACACCGAACCGATGGACGCATTTTCGTGCGTCGTGCATCGCAGCAAGGCAGAGGGCAGGGGACGCACGCTGGCCGAAAAGTTGAAAGAGGTCATCCCGCGCCAGCAATTTCAGGTGAAAATCCAGGCGGCCATCGGCGGGAAGATTGTCGCGTCCGAAGTCGTGAGTGCGTTCCGCAAAGACGTGACGGCGAAATGTTACGGCGGCGACGTGTCGCGCAAACGCAAGCTGCTGGAGAAACAAAAGGAAGGCAAGAAACGCATGAAATCCATCGGCAACGTGAACATTCCGCAAGAGGCTTTCATCGCGGTGTTGAAGGCGTGAGAGAACTGACGAATGAAGAATTTCGATTTTCAAATGAACCGCTTGACCAACATGATTGTCTGTAATTCGACACTCGAAATTCGCAACTCGAAATTATCATGATGATTTTCAAATGGCTGTTCTCCAAAGCTGTCCGCGAAGCCTGTGCGGTGAAGAAGCATTACGCCCGCTTGCTCGCGGCACAGCGCGACATCCTTCCACCGCAGGCCATCGGTGCGGTGCAGTTGAAGCTGGATGAATTGAGCGCGGCGATTAAGGAAGGTCACAAAGGTCGCATCAACATCAAGGCGGAGGAGCTTCAGTTCGCGGCGGAGAAATGGCTCAAGCCGTATCCGAACGCAGCGTGGCGCGAGAATGTGGAAGTGCTGCTCGTCGCGCTCGCCGTGGCGATGGGCATCCGCACCTTCTTTTTGCAGCCGTTCAAGATTCCCACCGGCTCGATGCAGCCGACGCTTTACGGGGTGACGTCCGTTCCTGATTTCACGAAGGTCAACTTCTGGCAGGTGAACAAGGCGAAGCTGCAAGCAGACATTCGCGAGCAGTTTAATCTGCGCGATGCGATTCAAGTTCCGACCGGCTGGGAGCGCGTCAAGGATTGGTTCGCGGGAAATTCCTACGTTCACGTCGTCGCGCAGGCCGACGGGATGATTGAAAAAATCAGCCCCATGAATCGTTTTTTGATCTTTAACCTTTCCCAGACATTTTCCATCGGCGGCGTGGAGCAGACGATGTGGTTTCCGCCGGACTACGGTGAAGCCGATCTCGTCCATCGCGCCGGCCTCGATCCGGCACATGTTTATCACAAAGGCGAAGACATCGTGAAAATGATGAAGGTCAGCACGGGCGACCACCTGTTCGTGGACCGGTTCACCTACAATTTCCGCAAGGCGGAGCGCGGCGAAATTATCGTGTTTGAAACCCAAGGCATTCAAGGACTCCCGCAGGATCAATTTTATATCAAGCGCATGGTGGTGAAGCCCGGCGAACGCGTGCAGATCGGCAACGACCGGCATCTCCTCATCAACGGCCAACGGCTCGACGCCTCGACGCCGCATTTTGAAAATGTCTATGGCTTCAATCCCAATAAACCGCCGCACGAAAGCGAATACTCCGGCCATGTGAACGGCACGGTTGCGTCAACTTACGGGCTTTATCCAAATCTGGCGCCAAATTTCCCCGATGCCGAAACCGTTTTCACCAACGACAGCAATTCCTACATGGTTTTTGGCGACAACACCTGCAACAGTTCCGATTCGCGCACCTGGGGAACTTTCCCGGCGCAGAACATCATCGGCAAATCCTTCTTCGTCTATTGGCCGATCACCAGACGGTTCGGCTGGGGCAATCAATAATTTGTGTTGGCGGTTCGTTAAAAAAGTAGGAGACGACGTAAGGAGTCTCTAATTAAATCATCGGAAACCAAATGAATTTGAGCCTCGTCACCTCGGCTCCTACCTGATTATGAAAGAAACGGTTCTAGTCACCGGCGCGTCGTCGGGCATCGGCCTTGAACTGGCCAGATGTTTTGCGGCGGACAAATCCAATCTCGTGCTCGTCGCGCGCAACACGGCGGCCTTGGAAAAACTCGCGGCGGAACTTCGGCGCGAACATCAAATTGAAGTCCACGTTTTGACGGCGGATCTGGCAAGGCCGGAATCCGCACGCGAAATTTTCGAGCAAGCGGGCAGGGGAGGTATCACCGTGGACGTGCTGGTCAACAACGCCGGCTTTGGTCTGCACGGCGCGTTCACAGAATTGCCCCTGCCTCGCCAGTTGGAAATCATCCAGGTCAACGTCACCGCGCTCGTCGAGTTGACCGGACTATTTCTGCCCGGCATGCTTCGGCGCAAGCGCGGCGGAATTTTGAACGTCGGTTCCGTGGCGGGATTTTTGCCGGGTCCGAACATGGCGATTTACTACGCGACCAAGGCGTTCGTGCAGTCGTTCACCGAAGCGTTGGACGAGGAATTGCGCGGCAGCGGCGTTGCCGTTTCGGTTCTGTGTCCGGGGCCGACGGAGACGAATTTTTCCCAGACCGCTCGTGGCTACCACACCAGAGAAATGAAGGCTGCCAAAATGCCCGCCGCTGAAGTTGCATCCGCCGGCCACCGCGCCTTCCGTGCCGGTCGTTGCGTGAATGTGCCGGGAGCTAAAAACATTTTGCTGGTGCAACTGATAAAAATTCTTCCGCGCTCAATCATCCGCAAAGCCATTGGCCGATACAATAAATTGAAATAAATCAAATTACTTTTTCCGTTTGGAAATGGAGTAACGCACTGGTTTGGATTTCGACATTGGCTTTGAAGAAACAGCATCCAACAATTTAGCCTGTTCAAATCCGTTGGCTTGCGTGACATGATGACGGCCATTTGATTTTGGGACGAAAGTTTCTTCAATCAATCGGCGTCGAGCAGTTTTGCAATATACTTCGTTATTATCAATCAGCACACAGCGACGGTTTTGCGAAATGGCTGCAAGTCCAGTCGAGCCGCTACCAGCAAACGGGTCAACCACCAGTCCATCGGGCGGACAAAGCAGTTTGATGAAGAACAGCGGCAAATCCACGGGGAACACGGCGGGATGGCCGCGATTTTTCCCGACGAGAGCGAGGCTGATGACGTTTGATGGCAGAACGGTCTCTTTGCCAATCCACTTGGAAATGTCCCGGCCAAAGCCGCTGGCGTTGCCTGAATTTTGACGGGTTAAATCGTTCTTCCCAAGTTTTGTCAACCTGGACTCAACCCAATCATCAATCGGTTTGCGCACGGCGTCCGAGTTAAAATAAGGCCGTGGGGATTTTGAAATAAAAATATTCTTGGCCCAACGTAATGGCCCGGTAAGCTTTTTGAAATGAAAACAAAAACAGCTCCAGCCCGCGCGAATTACTTCCTTCTCTCACTCCTTGAGCAGAATGGCGATTACGAATACGAACACGTCGGTTTGATAAAAGTCTCCAAAAGTGTGGAAACCGTCGCCGAGCGCATTGCGCGCCGGTGGTATGATGAGGAAAGCCAAAAAATTGGCTGCGGTTTTTTATTTCACGAAGGATGCGTGAGCGTCTCCGTTGACGAAGTGAAACGGGTTCAGCAAAATGATGCAAAAGTTTTGCTCCGGCATCTACCATTGTGGGAATAGAAAACATTCGGTTACGTCTCGATAGTTTCAAAAGGAATTTCCAACTTTTCACAAAGCTCGCCGAGAACTTGCATGGCTCGGTCGCGGGCGTAGTGAGTCTCCATACTGTAACTGTCTCTTATACACATCTCCGAGCCCACGAGAC
>DMQW01000369.1 GCA_003455565.1 Limisphaerales bacterium | reverse complement strand
CCTCATCGCCCATTAAAGTTTCAGCGGCCTCCGGCAACGGAGGCCGTTTTTTTTTGTTATCTGAATTGCTGCCTGCCCAATTTTCAGTTTAATTACTCCCCATGCCGAACACCGCCAGCTTTGAATCCTTTGAAAAGGAACTGAATCGTTTGGTCGGCATTTTCGGTCGCGGTCTGGGCGAATTCAAAAGTTCCCGTTATGTGGAGGCGCAACTTCGTGATGATTTTCTCAATCCGTTTTTCCGTGCGCTCGGCTGGGATTTGGAAAACAGCTCCGGATTGATTCAACCCAAACGCGAAGTCGAAATTGAGAGTCGCACGGAAATTGGCGGGCGACAAAAGCGCGCCGATTATCTTTTCCGAACTGATGGACACGACCGTTTTGTTTGCGAAGCCAAGAAACCCGCCGAGGAACTTCACTCGCGTTACGCTTTCCAAACCAAACGCTACGCCTGGAACAAAAATCTTCCGCTGGCCGTCCTGACTGACTTTGAGGAATTCAAAATTTACATCGTCGGTGGCAAACCGCACGCGGATGAGCCGGATGTTGGCCTTTGGAAAACGTGGCACTTCTTGGAACTTCCACTTATTGCACAAGAAATCTGGAATTTACTCGCCCGCGACAAAGTTGCCACTGGCAGCATTGAGCAATTACTTGAATCACTGCCCAAAATCGCTCCGGGCAAAGGCAAGACGCGTCAGCAATGGCTCATCAAGCCCGAGCGTTCTCTTGATGTCGAATTTCTCAACTTTCTCGACGAAGCCCGGCGTGAATTGGCATCAGACCTAATCCGCCACAATGACCGTGAAGATTTGCTTGAAGGCAATAAACTCAACGAAGCCGTCCAGCACATTCTCGACCGAATCCTGTTTCTCCGCATCTGCGAAGACCGCGACATTGATACTGGAGTCCTTCTTGTTTCCATCGTGGAGACATGGCGGCGCAATTACGACAAGGAAGAAGGCCGTCGCGCCCATCAAAAGCCTCTTGAACTTCGAGATGAACCTCCCGCCGACTATGGTTATAGCGGTATCCGTGCGCCCAAGGACTCCCTCTGGCGTGTCATTGTCCGGCACTTCCGCGCGCTGGATCGCCGTCCGCCGACGCACGTTCCCTATTTCAACGGCAATCTTTTCAAGCCGCATTTAAGCGAGGAATTGATTGTCAGCGATGAATGGCTCGCCGGGTTTGTCGCAGATTTGAGCGACGATGAATCGCCTTATCTGTTCAATTACATTCCGGTCGAAATCCTCGGCACGATTTACGAACGCTTCCTCGGCAAAGTCGTCCGCCCACAGGGACGCGGCGTGACGATTGAGGAAAAGCCCGAAGTCCGCAAAGCCGGTGGCGTCTATTACACGCCGCGCTACATCGTTGAATACATCGTCGCGCAGACCGTCGAGAAACTCCTGCATGACGCCAAGCCGGAAGCCACTTTGAAATTTCATTTTCTCGATCCCGCGTGTGGTTCGGGCAGCTTTCTCATTCGCGTCTTCGAGGCTGTGTGCGAACACTGGCAGCAATGGTTCACTGACCGCCCCGATGCCCGTAAGAAGAAATGGTGCTGGCTGGATGAAAAGACCGGCGACGTTCATCTCACGATGTCGCTCAAACGCCAGATTCTCACGAGCAATGTCTTTGGCGTTGACCTTGACCCCGGCGCGGTGGAAGTCACGCAACTCTCGCTCTACCTCAAGATGCTGGAGAACGAAAACCGCACCACGCTTCAACGTCAGCGTGAACTCTTGCCCAACGATGACGACGCGCTCCTGCCGCCGCTGGAAAACAACATCAAATGCGGCAACTCACTCATTGCTTCCGACTTCTCGATGATTCCCGAAGACCTCGTGCGTGTGCGTGCCTTTGACTGGAAAGTTGGCTTTAAGGGTATAATGAAAGCGGGCGGCTTTGATGCCGTCGTGGGCAATCCGCCTTATGGTGCTGAACTAAATGACGAAGAGCGTCAATATCTACAACGAGGTTTTGGAATTAGTTTAACAGACACCGCTGCACTATTCATCTTGCTCAAAAAGCGACTTCTAAAGCCACATGGACTTGGCGGCTATATTGTGCCGAAACCGCTGCTCTATAATTCTAACTGGCAAGAAACCCGCGACAAAATCATCAATGAATTATCCATTGCGTGTGACTGCGGAAAAGTCTGGCCCGAAGTAAAACTAGAGCAGGTAATTTGTGTTCTCGAAAAATCATCTGACTCGCCCGATTACATTTCAGCGTCTCGCAACGAAGATAAAATCCTCCATTTCGGCAGGTTGAACAAAAAACTATGTTCAGATTTTCAATTCATCTTGAGCAATGTCTCGCCTCCTGAAGTCAAGTTGGCGCAGAAAATGAAATTATCCGAATGCTATCTTGGTAACATTTTCAAAAATCAGCGTGGCGCAATGCTTCAAAGTGCCGTTTCGGCTGGAGCAGGCTATTATTCCGTTCTCGGTGGAAAACAAATCGGCCGTTATTGCGTTGCTGAATTAACAAAAGGACGGATTGCAAAAGCATCTGTTAATGATGATAAGGCATTTGTAAAACAAAATAGCGTTCTTGTTCAAAACATCGTAGCACACATTCAAAACCCAGTAGATCACATTCAGATTATTGCGACCGTTTTACCAAAAGAGTTGCAGGGCAATTCTATAATCTTGGATACAGTCAACCAACTTTCTGTCAGCAAACCTTTCTCATCCTTATTTGTTGCTGGGCTTTTGAATTCAAAGTTAATCAATTGGTTCACCTACCGGTTTATTTTTGCGCGGGCCATCAGGACAATGCACTTTGATGCTCCTGTTACCGACCGCATTCCATTTTGTAAATTGGATTTTACAAAGGCCGCCGACAAAGCGCGGCATGACAAGCTAGTGGGGTTGGTGGACAAGCTGCTGGTTTTGATGCCCAAGCTGCGCGCGGCCACGGCGGAACGGGAACGCGCCACGCTCCAGAACGCCGTCACCGCCGCCGATCAGGAAATTGACATGCTGGTCTATGATCTTTATGGTTTGACCGAAAAAGAAATCAAACTCCTGGAGGACAGCCAAATTGAATCACCCAAAGCGCAACGCAAAGCCAAGCCGGAGAAGCAGACG
>DMQW01000377.1:881-4129 GCA_003455565.1 Limisphaerales bacterium | reverse complement strand
GCGGATCAATTGGTCAATGATTCGACTTTTTCCGATGGTGCCGACGATGATGATATTTTTCCCAAGATTTTCCCCCTCGTGAGAGATCGCTGGAGAAAGACTGGTGACGCGAGCAACGTCCGCTTTCAAATCGTTGGCCGCGCGAACAACGCCGACGTGGTCACTTGAATCCACATAGATTGTCGCAGCAGCATTTCCTTGGACGATGGGGAAATTGCCCCGGCTCGGAACACCTTCGACGTATCTCTCCTGACCGATGGCGAGGCTGTCGCGAGGCGCAAGCAACACAGAAACGAGCAGCAGCGCAAGAACTTTACTCATCGTAACGATTGGTGACTTCATAAAAGCATTCGGTTTCATTGTGGCATCCAGACCCGGAACTCACCGCTGCAATGCAATTGCGCCAGCAGATACAACATGCCGTCGTAGTAGCGCCATGGTCCGGTCGGAACGGGCGTGTTCCACAGCGCCTCGACGAATTTTTGCGAGCGCGGGTTTGTGGCAGCGAGGCTGGCGACCGCATTCATGGCTACCAGTCCGGTTGTGTGGTCGTTGCCAAACTGATTTCCGTCCACAGTGAACCGGCTGCCATAGTTGGCCAAACCTTTGGATTCAAAAAATGCCTGGATGCGGTCGCTTAATTCTGTTTCCCGAACGTCTTTGGCCCACCAGGCCCAGTCCACCGACCAATTCATCGCCGTCCGCCACGAGTCATATTGGAAATCCGCGCTGTGCGGATTCCATGGCGCCGCCCACGGCGTCCCGTCGAAGTTGGCATAATCTGGCGCAAGGCCGGTGACGGGATTGGCCGCGTGTTGGAAAAAATCGCGGCTGGCCGTTGCGGCCTGCGCCCAGAACTCACGATCCGCCGCCGGCCCGCACCTGGCCCACAATTCATAGAAAGCCGGCAATTGATAAGAAGGATCGGTGTGTTTCCAGTTCGCCACGTCCGGCGTGAAGCGAACAAGTTTTTTTTCCGGTTCAAAAATTGCGCCCGCTGTCATCGCGCCTTTGACCATTGCGCCGGTGATGATCTGGCGGTGGCGCAAGTCACCCAGCAAGCGGTCCGCCTCGGCACGATAATTGCAGATGCCAGCACCGCTGTCCCAGCGCGCGGCGGCGAAATAAAGCGACGTCACGAAATATTGCTCGCCATCGGGAGCGGGCATTTCGTCATTGGCCACGCCGTTGGTCGTCATGGACCACGAGAAATATCCGCAGGTGGGATGATTGGTGGACGCGTGATACATGAACGTCTTCGCCCAGTTCCAAATCGCGTCAAACTCCGTCTTCTTGTCCAGTTGCACCGCGATCATCATGCCGTAGGACATTCCCTCGGAACGCACGTCCCCGCTGCCGAGGTCGTGAATGTAGGCGAGCGCACCGTTGGCATTCGTTTCCGCCGAAAAATAAACCGCCTGCGTTTCCGGATTGCCATGAAACAACTGCTGGAAGGCGGCATCAATTTTCGTCGTCACCTCCGGCGCTGAATGGCTGGCTTCGACAAACATGTTGCGATACCGGCCAGTGGCAACGGCCCCGGCCGGTGGGACAAGCGGACTGCCACACGCCGTAAAGAGCGGGGAGATGAGCGCAAGGCCGAGCCCACCAAAAACGATCGCATTCTTTTTCATGGCTGTGATAGTCCGCTATTTCTCCATATCCGTGTTGCTGACAAACGCGATCCGTTGGCTGTCCGGCGACCAGGACGGGACATTGATCGTGCCCTGGCCTCCGTAAACATAAGCAATCACTTTTGGTTTGCCGCCTTCAATCGGCATCAGGCGAAGATAGCAGTGCTTGTAGTAGGGATGGTCCGTCGGGTTGATGTCTTCCGGGAAGCTGATGATGACGATCCATTTCCCATCCGGCGAGATGTGCGGAAACCAGTTGTTATATCCGTCGTTGGTCACTTGCTCCTGATCGGTGCCGTCGGGTTTCATCCGCCAGATTTGCATTTTTCCGGTGCGGCTGGAATTGAAGTAAATATATTTGCCGTCCGGCGTGTATTCCGGTCCGTCATTCAAACCTGCGGAATCCGTCAGGCGGATTTCCGGGCCGCTGCCGTCGGACGGAATTTTGTAAATGTCAAACTTGTTGGTCCGACCGCCGGTGAAGACCAGAAATTTTCCGTCCGGCGACCAGCCGTGAAGATACGAGGGCGTCAACGGCGTGATCTGCTTGGGTGTCCCGCCTTGAACCGGCAAGGTGAAAATGCGGGATTGTCCACCGTGGCCCGGACTTTGGTCGCTGACGCCGAGCATCGTTCCATCGAACGACAGCACATGGTCGTTGTTATTCTGATTATTGGGATCGGTGTTGAGAAGCGACGGTTTTTTGGTGGCGAGATCGAACCGGTTCAAATGCCCCCAGCCTTCCGCACGACCGCTGACATTGTAGATCAACGCGCTCCCATCCGTCGTCCAGTTCGGCGCTTCAATGGGTTGCTTGGAACTGTAAATCGTTTCGAGCTTGCCGCTGTGGACATCAAGGATTTCCAAAACACTCCCGATGTAATCACGATACGGAATAAATCCCGCTTTGACCGGGCGAATCATCCGCACGTCGCGGAAAATTGCCTTTTCAATCACGTCGCCGCTGTGCGAGCAAACGAATAATCCTGCGTAAACGTCATCGCCCAGATTCAAATCCGGAAGTTCGGCGCTGACAAAAGGCTGGCCAGAATGTGCCGCTGAAAAGGTGTAGGTGTTTCCTTTCCGTTCCAACTGGAGGACGTCCGCGTTGGTGATGGACAAGGTGATTTGCTCCGTGTTCGTCCCTTTGGACCGCCGAAACTGGAGCGAGGTAAGGCCGTTGCCGTGCTCCGCGCAATCCGCATAAGCCGCGTCCGCCTCAAGTTTCGGGCGCACCATCCAGCCGGCTTTGCGATGCTCCACCGCGCCCTTGCCAATGAACTCGATCCTGGTTCGCAGAATGAAATCGCCCTTCATCTTCTTCCAGACGAAGTGACATTGATCGCTGGTGAACCACATGTTGGTTCCTGCGCCGGAGACCGTGTAATCCTGATTCGCGGCGGCGTAGCTGGCCGCGCCGGAAAGTTCTGGCGAACCGATATCCGTCTGGCCTTCAAATTCGCCCAGCGGATTTCCTTGCGACAAGGCCGGAACGACTCCGGCGGCAATCAGGGAAGACATGGTAATAAATTTTCGCAGACTGGTTTTGGTTTTCATGTTTCAAATTTAATTTGATCCTGCCGGCGCGGACGCTGCCTTGATGTATCTCCCCTG
>DMQW01000377.1:0-745 GCA_003455565.1 Limisphaerales bacterium | reverse complement strand
GGCCTTGATGTATCTCCCGGCGAATTTCAGAAAAGTCGGCCAGTTCGGCGCGTCCGTGTGTCCGCCGCTGTGCTGGCGAAAAGCAATCTCACCTTCAACCAAAGCTGTTTCCATCGGTGGAAAATTAGTTGTGCCCAAATCTTTTTTGCCCAGCAGCGTGTAGACCGGCCCGGCGGCGGCGGCGGCAAGAAAACTGCCTTTCGTGTCCACCCAACCATCGCCTTGCGTGGCACCGGCGCTGATGAACACCGGACGCGGCGCGCACAGCGCGATCAATTCGTGGGCGTCCACCGGCAGATCGTTCCAGTTCAGCGGGCCGGCGTATTTGATGAAGTTCCCGGCCATCCAATGATATTCACCGCTGCCAGCGACGTTTTCCACGGTCTCGCCCCAGTTGCGGCGATGCAATTTCGCGCCGCCTTCGCCGGAGGAACTGACATAAGCGATGGCGAAGCGCGGATCATACGCCATCGCGACGAGGGCGGCTTTGCCGTAACGCGAATGACCTTCAAGCCCAACTTGCTTGGCGTCCACCGCCGGATCGGTTTCAAAATAATCCAGCGCACGACTCGCGCCCCAAGCCCACGCCCGCAACGCACCCCAATCATTCGCTTTGCGAGATTGTCCTTTGTTCATCAGGCCGATGATGCCTTGCGTCAAGCCCGCGCCGTTGTCGGCTTGGACGCTGTTGGGAGTGAGGACGGCATAGCCCCAGCCCTTGGCGAGAACTTGCTGTTGCCAGGTC
>DMQW01000100.1:3754-12528 GCA_003455565.1 Limisphaerales bacterium | reverse complement strand
GAACGTCTCAACACAAGGGCCACTCACATCCCGTGCTGTCCAGGTCAACCCCGCGAAATTTTCCTTTGGGTCTTTCACCAGAAATCTCCCGGCCAACCGAGTTAGAAGCGCGACTGTCCCTGGCTCTGTGACCGCTTTATCCGGCGAAATTGATTTCCGGTCAATCTTTTTTTAGCGGACAGAATTGGCGTTGTCTGGGCTTGAGTTGGCCTCCAAACGAAATAGATTTGGCTCGTGTCCAACTGGTCGAGATTTTTTCGCGCAGGCATTTGCGCTGTTTATGTGCTGCTGATTGGCGGCCTTGCCCAACCAGCAAGAGCGTTGGATGGCGAGGATAAGAACTCGTCGGCGAACCTCTGGCTGACCCGCACCTGGCAGACGGACGAAGGGTTGCCGGACAACAACGTGACGGGCGTGGCGCAGGCGATTGACGGTCATTTATGGGTCGCAACTCTGGGCGGGCTGATGCGCTTTGATGGCGAACGTTTCGAGGAGTTTTCGACAACCCATCTTCCAAAAGTGCCCAACCACGTCGTGCGGACGATGTATCTGGACCGGGGCGGGCGGCTCTGGCTGGTGATGGATCGTGGGGCGGTGATTCGCGTGAGTAAGACGGCCGCACGCGTATTTGATGCGACCAATGGGTTCACCTATTCGAGAGTGACTGCCGTGGCCGAAGATAACGAGGCTGGCGTTTGGTTCGTTTACGGAAACGAGGTTGGTTGCATCCGGGAAGACAAGGTGGAGCGTTTTGGCGCGAAGGAGGGTTTGCCAGCGGGCGGAATTATCTGGCTGGTCACGGATGGACAGGGGCAACTGTGGTTCGCGTGCGGGTCGCAAGTGGGGATCTTCCGTGCGGGTCGCTGGCAAACCTTGTTGACGCTGGATTCCGGCCCGGTGCGTTTGGCCGCCGCGCGGGCGGGCGGCATGTGGATTTGCACGGCCACGCGGGTGCTGAAATTTGCCGAGGGCGGCGAACTGAAGGAGTTCGCGAAGTTGCCGGAGCGGGTGACGGTGCAGGTGCTGCTGGAAGATCATACTGGGGCATTGTGGATTGGCACCGGGGCAGACGGGCTGCTGCGTTTGGAGGGAAAAGAACTTGAAACCATTGCGGTCTCGCACCCCGAAATAACCGCGCTGATGGAAGACCGTGAGGGTAACATGTGGGTCGGCACGGCGGGCGGCGGATTGAATTTGCTGCGTCCCCGGGCGATGGATTTGATCGGCACGAAAGCCGGCCTGCCTTTCGAATCCGTGCGTTCGGTCTGTCAGGATGCGGAAGGCTGGATCTGGGCGGCCCTGCAAAATGGTTCACTGGCACGCGGGCACGGCAGTGAATGGAATGCCGTGTCCAGTGCGGAAGACTGGCCCGGCGGCAATGCCAGTTGCGTGGCACCCGCCCGCGGGGGAGGGGTTTGGATTGGCACGCGCGGTCGCGGGCTGCTGCGGTGGCAGGCGGGGAAATTTCAAGAATGGGGGCAGCGCGAAGGTTTGGGCAGCCAGAATGTGCGTTCCTTGCTGCAGGCTGCGAACGGTGATTTGTGGATCGCGACGGATTTGCCCAGCCGCATATGGTTGTTCAAGGACGGGGAATTTCATGAACTAAAGTTGCCTGCCAGAGTGCGTGCGCTCCGCGCTCTGGCCGAGGGCGTTGATGGAACCATCTGGGCGGGGACTTCCGACGGCCAGATTCTGCGCATCCAGGGTGGCACCGTCGTCAATGAATTGGCCGCCCAAAAAGGGCCGCCATTTTCAGTGCGTTGCCTGCTTACGACGGCGGACGGAAGTCTTTGGATTGGCTACGCCGGCTCGGGGATCGCCCGCTGGCATGGCGGACAATACTCGCGGATCACTGCGGCCCAGGGATTATACGGTGACTATGTTTCGCAGATGCTTTCCGATGGCCAGGGCGGATTGTGGCTGACCGGCAATCACGGGTTGTTTCAAGTGCGGCTGGAGGAGTTGGTGGACGTGGCGGAGGGGCGCAGCCCGCATCTTCGTTCCAGTGCCTATGGTCGCAGTGAGGGGTTGCCGAGCTTGGAACCGGTCTATGACAACAGTCCCACGGCCTGGCGCGGCAAGGATGGACAGCTATGGTTTGCCACCCGCAAAGGAGTGCTCAGGGTGCAGCCAGACAAGATTCGTGATAATCCGATTCCACCGGCGGTGTTCGTGAAGGAGGTAAAAATGGACGACCACCTCGTCGCGTTATACGACAGCCAATTCCCGCTCCGGACGCAGGACGAATCAAAGCTGTTGGATCTGCACGCGTCCGGCAACCTGCTGCAATTGCCGCCGCGGCACACCAAGGTTGAATTTGCGTTCACCGCCTTGAGCTTCAGCTCACCGGAGAATGTTCAATTTCGTTATCGCCTGAAAGGGTTCGACACCGAGTGGATCGAGGCGGGGACGCGAAGGAACGCCACGTATCCCCGTTTGCCTGCGGGCCAATACGAATTTGAAGTCACCGCCTGCAACGAGGCTGGCGTGTGGAACAAGACGGGTTTCCATCTGCCGTTCGTCGTGCGGCCGTTCTTCTGGCAAACCTGGTGGTTTGGCGCGTTGCTCGTGATGACCTTCACGGCCGCCGTCATCGCCATGGTGCGTTACCTCTCATTCCGCCGGCTGCGCCAACAGATGCGGTCGCTGGAACAGCAGGCGGTGCTGGACAAAGAGCGCGCGCGCATCGCCAAGGATTTGCATGACGATCTCGGCGCGCGCATGACACAGATGACGCTGGTGCTCGAACTTGCGTTGCAGCAGCGCCCCGAACCGAACGCCGTCATCGGCACGGTGCAGGACGGCCTGGTGGCGGCGCGCGAGGTGATCAAGTCCTTGGACGCTGCCGTGTGGGCCGTCAACCCCGCGAACAACACCCTGCCAGAACTGGTGGCCTACATCGGCCAGTTCGGAATGGAGTTCCTGCAACAGGCGAACATCCGTTGCGCCCTGGATTTGCCGGATCATCCGCCGGAGCGTCCCGTGTCCGCGGAATTGCGGCACAGCCTGTTTCTGATCGTCAAGGAAGCGCTCAACAACGTGGTGCGCCACGCGCACGCGAGCGAGGTGCGCCTGCAAATTTCAATCAACGACGACGCGCTTGATTTGTTGATTGCGGACAACGGTCGTGGTATTGAACGAAAGCCCGACGACACTTCGGCGGACGGTTTGCGCAACATGCGGCAGCGGGCGGAAGAATTGAACGCGCAGTTTCAGATTGAAAGCGCGCCGGGTGCGGGGACGAAAATTTCAGTCCGGTATTTTTGGCCATCGTTTAATTGAATGCCCATCACTGTTTCCATCGTGGAAGAT
Source organism: Limisphaerales bacterium (assembly GCA_003455565.1). Lineage (GTDB taxonomy): Bacteria > Verrucomicrobiota > Verrucomicrobiia > Limisphaerales > UBA11358 > UBA11358. The sequence goes on along the minus strand of DMQW01000100.1, from coordinate 9,216 downwards.
GACCGCAAAACGCGCGAGAGCATGGTCGCGCTGTTGCGTTACGCGTCTGGCGTGCGTCTCTTGGGAACGCATCCGTCCGGCGAGGCGGCGTTGGTCAACGTGCCGGCCGAGCAGCCGGAAGTGGTGCTGATGGACATCAATCTGCCGGGCATGAGCGGGATTGATTGCATCGCCAAACTAAAGACTCAAATGCCGGGGTTGCGGGTGTTGATGCTGACCACCTACGAAGACAGCCATCTGATTTTCAATTCCCTTCGCGCCGGGGCGACCGGTTACATCCTCAAGAACAAATCATCGGCGGAACTGCTGGCGGCGATCCAGCAGGTTCACGAAGGCGGCGCGCCGATGTCCATGCGCATCGCGCGTAAAGTCGTTGCATTTTTCAACCAGCTTCCGGGACCAGCTCCCGAATCGGAGCGTTTAAGCGAGCGCGAGGCCCAAGTGCTCGCGGCCCTGGCCAAGGGACTGATCTACAAAGAAATCGCCATTCAGCTCAAGATCAGCGAGAACACGGTGCGAACCTACATTAAACGCATCTACGAAAAGCTGCATGTGAATTCCCGCACGGAAGCCGTGGCGAAGTTCCGCGTCAATCTGCCCGGCGAAGACTGATTGGCTGCCGGTCTTCGGTGGCTGGCTGAAACCCATCGCGCTTCCGCTTCCCTCGGCCTTGTCACATGAAACGAGGACATGCAAAATCCTCGATACCTGCTAGGCTTGACACATTCATGATCATGACAATCTTGTGCCAGCCCCGGCGGTTTCTTGCTGCCTCAAACGGCGAAATGAACCAATCATAATTCCACTACAGAAATCACCAAACCCATCAAACCCATGAAAAAACTCCTGCCCTTGTTAAAGCCCTTATCGCTGGCGATTGTGGTCGCAGTCGCGTCATCGGCACAGCCCGCTGGTGCCGCACCCACCTGGAATAATGCTGCCGGTGGCAACTGGTCCGTCGGTGCCAACTGGAGCACGCTCGCCGCACCCGGAGCCGCTGACGATGTGATATTTGGAAATGTCGGCGCGGGCGCGCCGACCACGGATGACATCTCTGCGGAAACAATCAACTCGTTGACTTACAATCAGACCACCGGAACAGCGCACACGACGGTCATCAATCCCGGACAAACCCTGACAATCAACGGCAGCGGGGCAGCCGGAACAGCGTTGTTGTATGTTGGTGCGGCCAATACCACGGGCTTGCTGGTGCCAGTCTTCATTCAAGGTGCAGGAAGCACTTTGACATTGAACGGCGCTGGCGATTTGGATGTCCGTCAGGGTGGCACCGCTGGCGGCTCCCAGATGGCTACTTTGGATCTTTCCGGGTTGGACACGTTTAATGCCACCATAGGCCGCCTCCTTGTGGCGCAAAGTCCCAATAACACAATAAACCGGCTGTCCGGCACACTGATACTGGCTAAAACCAATACCATCACTCTGACTGGAGCTTCACCGCAGGTGATGGTTCAGGATCCCAATGCAAACGCCAATGGCAATGTGTATTCCGCGCTGACCTTTGGCCAGGTGAACTATCTCAATGCGGACACATTGCGGTTGGGCGGACAGAAAGGTAATGCGAACATCAATTTCAACGGCGCCTTTAGTTCTCCGTCGCTGACAATTCGGAACGCTGATGGAGTCAGTCCCTGCACCGTAATTGACTTTGGCTACAACGCGGCTGTCAGCACCGGCAACAGCACAGTTGCCGTGAGTGATTTCTCGCTCGGCACGGTGGATATACTGGCGAACCTGGTTCACGTCGCCCAAGGCCCCATCGGAACTGGCAGCGGCACCTGCACCGGAACCCTCACGCTTGGGGCTGGCACATTAAGTGCCGGCACTCTGGAAGTCGGCTATGGAAACGCCGCTGGCACCAGTGGAGTCACGACTGGAACGCTCAACGTCAACAATAACAGCCTGTTCCCCGCAGGCGCGCTGGTTCAAGTGCCCACCGTGCTGCAACTGGCGCGCACCAACGGCGGATCCGCCACAGTCACCGGGACGCTCAACGTTAATGGCGGCACAGTCCAAGCCAACACAATTGTTTCCGGTGGCGGCGTCAGCATCATCAATCTCAACTCTTTCACCCCGAGCAGCACGCTGACCATTTCCAATACGGCCGGCACGCTGGCCTTCCCGATTGGCACGTTCAGCATGAGCGACGCGACGCTGAACATCCCGGCGCTGAATGGTGGCGGAGTGGTGGCGGTAAAAACCCTGACCGTTGGCGGGTCGGGAAACACTATCAATATCAGTTCCATTCCGCCCATTGGCTCCTATCCCGCCACTTTCACACTGATCAATTATCAGAATGGCTACGTTGGCGGCACTGGGCCGCTTGCACTCGGAACGTTGCCGTCGGCCAGCCCGGCTTACAGCGGCACCCTCGTGGATGCCGGCGGGGGCGTGATTCAACTGCAATTGACTGCCGGACCGGTTGCCAATCTGGGAATGCTTTGGACGGGCGCAGCAGATAACAACTGGGACACGGGCACATATAACTGGACATTCCTGGGCGTTGCCACGAACTTTTTTAATGGTTCCTCGCCGGTCTTCGCCGACACCGCCGTGCAGTCGAACATCGTTCTGACCACATCCTTGTCTCCTGGCACTATCACGGTAAGCAACAATGCGCTGCAATATACTTTTACCGGCAGCGGCAATCTTACAGGGGTCGGTTCGCTAACCAAAAAAGGGACGAATACTTTGATCGTGGCCAACCAGGGTGTTAATGACATCGGCACCGTGGTAATCAGCAGCGGCACCCTGCAGATTGGAACCAATGACCTGGACGGCAGCATTTCTGCCATCAACATCACCAACAACGGCGCGCTGGTGGTGAACCGCAGCGGCAGCCTCACATTGTCCGCCGTAATCGCTGGCACCGGCTCGCTGACCAAAAACGGTGATGGCGGCTTGATCCTGTCCGGTGCGAATTCTTACAGTGGCACAACCACCCTCAGTGGCGGCACGCTGGAGATAGACGGGACTCAGTCGGGTGCGGGCGCATTGACGACTTCGGCGGGCACCGTGCTGGCCGGCAACGGGACGAACAACAGCGCCGTCGTGGTTAACGGTAAAATGGATCCTGGGTCGGCGAGTGCCATGGGAACCTTCAATGCTGATGGTGGATTGACCCTCAATTCTGGAAGCACGCTGCATTTTGACTTGAGCGCAGCCACTCCGAGTATTTCTGATTCCATTAACGTGGTGGGTGATCTTCACCTCAATAATAATTCGATTACGGTCAACATCAATGGCACACCGCAAAATGGTGCCAGCTATCTGTTGTTCACCTATTCTGGGAGCCTTTCTGGCAGCTTTAATCCCGCCATTGCTGGAACTCATTTCACGACGGCATTGGACACATCCAACCCGGGCTATGTGTATTTGAACATCACCAGCAGTTCAGGCTCCGATTTGGACTGGGCTTCGGTTTCCGACCCCACTTGGGATTCGATCACCACCAACTGGCTCAACTTGAACAGCAGCTTGCCATCCCAGTTCTTTGCCGGAGACACTGTCTTGCTTGATGATAGCAACGGTGTGGTGACTGCGCTTACAATCGCTTCTGGCGTCAGCGTAGTTCCCTCGGTCATCACGGACAATGCAACCAACAACTATTTCACCATCAGCGGTGCCGGCCACATCAGCGGCAGCGCCAGCATTGTGAAATCCGGCCCCAGCACGCTGGCCATCAATACCGCCAACACATTCAGCGGAACGGTGGACGTGCAGGCGGGCACCTTGCAAACGGGCAACGGTGCGGCCTTGGGAACCACCGCTGGCGGCACGACTGTCGAGGCGGGAGCCACACTGGATATAAACGGGCAAAATCTTGGTGGTGAAGTGATCACAATTAACGGTGCCGGGGTCGGTGGGGCTGGGGCTCTAATCAACAGTGGCGCGGCGCAAGCCCAGGCATTCCGGTCAATCAACCTCGGGAGCGATGCCACCATTGGCGGCGCGAGCGGGGCAACGATTGGCGTGAATAACAGCGGCGGCGCAGCCAGTTTGAACGGTGCCTTTAACCTCACCAAAGTCGGTGCGAACCAGCTTACCCTGCAAAACTTTACTACCGTTGATGCAGGCTTGCAAAACATTGACATTCAACAAGGAATCATCGAGTTCTCCGGCATCACTCCGGGCATGGGTGATCCTACCTTCACCAACACCGTCGAAACCGGGGCTGAACTCTCGTTCTCAGCAGGCAGCGTAGCTTGGAACAAGCAATTTGTCTTCAACGGAAATGGAACGACGACGACCGTCAACAATGGAACTTCGGCCAGCACCGAGTTAGACGGTCCGGTTGTGTTGCACGGTAATTGCGTCTTCAATGTCGGTGGCACCTCGCTGACCGTCACCAACACGATCAGCGGCGACGGCGGCGTGATTAAGAACGGCGGGTCGCCGCTCATTTTCACGGGTCCCACCACTTACACCGGTGATACAACTCTCAACTCCGGCGCGCTTCGCCTTCAGGGGACTGCTGATATTTCCACGAGCACAAATATCACCATTAACGCCGGTTCGACGCTGACCGTGACCGGCATGGTTAATTCAACCTTCACGCTGGTGAGCGGTCATACTCTCAGCGGCAACGGCGTGGTGAACGGCAAGCTGATCGCGGACGCGGGATCCACGGTCTCACCGGGCGTTTTGGGTGGTTTGAATGCAGTCGGCATCTTGACTGTAAGCAATACAGTCGCCTTATCGGGCACAAACATCATGGAGCTCGACCCGGCCAATGCCACCAACGATGTGCTGAAAAGTGGCTTCACCATTACCTACGGTGGCACGCTGAATCTGGTCAGCCTCGGCGCGCTGTCGGGCAACAGTAGCTTCAAACTCTTCTCGGCATCGAGCTATCTGGGATCGTTCAGCAGCATTACTCCGGCGACGCCGGGACCGGGGCAGGCGTGGGACACTTCCGCTCTGGGAACCACCGGCACGATCAAAGTGGTGACGACAACGCCGCCAAGCTTTGGCAGCATTGCAATAGTTGGGACGAGCGTGGTATTCAGCGGTTCGAACGGCGTGGCCTCCAACCCTTACTATGTGCTGGCCTCGACAAATGTGGCATGGGCGCGAACCAACTGGATCCGGATTGCGACGAACACGTTCGACCTGAATGGTAACTTTGCCTTCACTAACAGCCTGACTCCACCCATGCCGCAGCGATTCTACCTGATCGAGTTGCCTTAGGATTGCTGACGCGGTGCCCGGCTTGGCAGCAAACGACTGCGAAATCCGAGCCAGCCGGGCGCACCGCGTTATGGTGGGATGTTGGGTTCAGCCACTGACAGATGGAAACAGTTTATAAATTTTAAAAACATGAATTTGGAACAATCAAAACCAGCGAATGTCTTTATTGAAAAGACCAAGACGGGTTCAGCCGGATTTACATTGATTGAACTCCTGGTGGTGATCGCCATTATCGCCATTCTGGCGGCGATGCT
>DMQW01000100.1:3230-3491 GCA_003455565.1 Limisphaerales bacterium | reverse complement strand
TGGCGGCGATGCTGTTGCCGGCCCTGGCCAGCGCCAAGGAAAGGGCCAAACGCATCCAGTGCCTTAATAATTTGAAACAGGTTGGCATTGGCCTGAACATTTATGCCGGGGATAACAATGACCTGCTTTTTTCACCACGACCGGTAAATGGCACCCCCATCAGGTATAATCTTCACGCGTTGAATGACGACGCGGCAACGGCGTCCAAGTCGGTCAATCTTGACGCGACCAGGACAAATACTCCTTCCATTTGGTCGTGCC
>DMQW01000100.1:2423-2911 GCA_003455565.1 Limisphaerales bacterium | reverse complement strand
AGGTGTCACTTTATGGAACAATTCTCAGGGAACTTTTCCCTCGTTGAGTCCGGTGAAGCTGGGTAACTCCAAGCCCGCCTGGGTGCTGGCGGCGGAGGACATTGTCTACAATGGAACCACCTGGTCGGCGAACCACAGGCGGCACGGCACGGCTTTTCCAGACGGCGGCAATACCTTGCTCCTGGATGGTTCAGTTTCCTGGGTCAAAGTGGAGAAAATGTATCGGGTTACTACTTATGACACCACCGCCCACCTATGGTATTTTTATCAGGAAGACCTTTCAACCATTCCTGCCGCTCAACTGGCAGCATTGAAATTCAAGCCCTGACGGGGCGGCGGTTTTAGCTTGCAGGTTCCATGAGAAAAGAAATCTTCGATCCATGATGCAACTATGTCATTGAAATTATTTACTCCAACGACACGGTTTTTTGCGCTCGTTCTGGCTGCCGGTTTTGCCTGTGTGCATTTCACCGGCAAAGTTCAAGCCC
>DMQW01000100.1:0-2355 GCA_003455565.1 Limisphaerales bacterium | reverse complement strand
CCGGCAAAGTTCAAGCCTCGGAAGCCACTGGCGAAACATCAAAGATTTTTTCCGCCGATCCGCAAACGCTCGTCGCCAGCAAGTCCACGCTCGCCGCTGGCGATGCGGCGTTGCGACCCGCTTTGGATCGCCTGCTGGCGGAGGCGGACAAAAGACTGGAGCAGAAGCCGTCTTCGGTGCTGGACAAAATTCAAATCCCGCCGAGCGGCGACAAACATGATTACATCAGCCAGGCGCCGTATTTCTGGCCCGACACCAATTCGCCGGGTGGGAAATACATCAACCGCGACGGCCAGCGGAATCCCGAGGCCGGAAACAGTTCCGACGCCAGGAATTTTGCCGCCGTCTGTTATGACGCCCACACGCTCGCGCTTGCCTATTATTTTTCCGGCGACGAAAAATACGCGGCCAAGGCTGCCGAATTCATCCGCGTCTGGTTTTTGAACCCGGCCACACGCATGAATCCAAACCTGAAATATGGCCAGGGAATTCCGGGCGGCGTCGAAGGCCGTCCGGCGGGGCTCATCAGCGCGCGCGGCCTGGCGGATTTGGTGGATGCCATTGGCCTGCTCGCCGGCTCAAAAAACTGGACGACGAACGACCAGCAGGGAATGACCGCGTGGGCGGGCGATTATTTCCACTGGCTCACCACCAGCAAGATCGGCCTCGGCGAGGATGCCGCGTCCAACAATCATGGAACTTTTTACGACGCGCAGGCCGTTTCGCTCGCGCTGTTCCTTGGTAAAACGGATTTCGCCCGCGAAAAACTTCTGGCCGCGCGCGGAAACCGCATTGCCCGACAAATCGAGCCGGACGGAAAAATGCCGCGCGAACTGGCGCGGACGCTGTCCTTCCATTACAGCCTGTTCAACCTGAGCGCCGCGATGCAACTCGCGGCGCTGGGTCGCAGCGTGGGCGTGGATTTGTGGCATTATCAAACAACCGATGGCCGGAGCATTTTGAAGGCGGCGGAATTCATGGCGCAATTCGCCGACCCGGGCCGCGCGTGGCCTTATCAGCAAATTCAAAGGCCCAACCGCAAGGAACTGGGCGAACTCCTGCTGCGCGTCGCCGCCGAATTTCCCGAAAGTAAAATCAAGGACGCACTTAAATTTTTCCAGCCCGAAGATTTTTCCGGCAGTGCCGAACGGCTCTATCTGAAGATGGCGCGACTGCCGGCGGCGAAATAAAAAACTTACCGCGCAATTTCCAGAACTATACCTTCCACGCCAATGAAATTGAAACAGCTACTGCTTCTTACTTTCTACTCATTCTGTTTGGACGTCGTTCAACCAGCATGGGCTGATGATTCTGGGGCGACAAACTCAATTAAAAGCCCGCTCCCAAAAACTTCTTTCGAGATGGCAATGATTGACCGCGACCGAATTCTAAAACTCGCCGATCAGGCACTCACTTTGAAACCGCCCGCAATTACCGACCAGGTTGCCACGAACAGCGCCGGTGGTTTGCACGATTTTTATTCGCAAGCTGATTATGCCTGGCCGAACCCGACGAACCGGACCGGCCTGCCTTACAGAACGCGCGACGGCGAATCCAATCCCGACACGTTCACTTATCACCGCATGGCGATGCGCCAGATGAGGGACGCCGTGGCTGCGCTCGCCGCCGCCTATGCGCTCACCGGCGATGACAAATATGTCCCCAAAGCCGCCGAATTGCTGCGGGTCTTCTTCCTCGACGCAAAGACGCGGATGAATCCGAATCTTCAATACGCGCAGGCGGTGTTGGGGTCGTTCACGGGCAGAGAATATGGCGTCATTGACACGTTGCATCTGGTCGAATTGCCGGTGGCCGTCCGTTTCCTCGAACAGTCCACGGCCTTTCCGCCGGAAGTGGACAGGGGATTGAAACAATGGTTCGCGGATTACAGCGAGTGGATCATCACCTCGACGAATGGCGTGAAGGAGATGAACAATGCGAACAACCACAGCATCGCCTGTTACCTGCAACTGGCGAGCTTCGCGAAATTCACTGGCGATGAAAAATTGCTGGAGTCGTGCCGCCAGCGTTTCAAGGAGGTGTTGTTCCCGAGGCAGATGACTAATGATGGCAGTTTCCCGCGCGAGTTGGCGCGCACGAAGCCCTATGGTTACTCGATTTTTCAGGCGGACAATCTGGCGACGTTGTGTGTCCTGCTGTCCACGACGAACGATGTTTTTTGGAAGTTCACGCTGCCCGACGGGCGCACGCCGAAGAATGCGGTGGATTTCATTTATCCGTATCTCGCGGACAAAAACCAATGGCTCGCGGACGGCCACCCGAAAGACGTGATGCACTGGGACGACTGGCCGGCGCGCGAGCCGTGCCTGATTTTTGGGTTCTTCCGGGAGGGTT
>DMQW01000101.1:3414-6115 GCA_003455565.1 Limisphaerales bacterium | reverse complement strand
GTGTTCCCCGGGTGGCAAACCCGCGCCGATGTTCGAGTCGGTGATGAGCAGGACTTTCTCCCAACCTTTGGCTGCGACCGCCGCACGGATTGCCGTCGGGTGAACGTGAACACCGTCGCAGATGAAATCCACAGTCACGAGCGGGTCGGCGAGGATGGCTTCGACTGCGCCAACGGGGCGAACCCCCGCGTCCTTTTCTTCTGGCACCGGAAAGACATCATAAAAGTGCGTCGCGTGGTGCGCGCCGGCTTCAATGGCCGCTTCCGTCTGCTCGACGCTGGCGCGGGTATGCGTGATGAACGGGATGATGTTCAATTCACACAAGCGGCGGATCACGGGCAGAATATTTTGTTGGTCGGGACTGACTGACATCACGCTGACATGGTTTCCGCAAGCGCTGAGAAACTTTTCCAGCAACGCAACATCGCCGGGCAGCGTTGGACAAGCCGCGCCGCCGAGTGCGACGAACGGGCCTTCGATATGCAATCCCGCAACAACTGCGCCATCGTGAGGCAAGGATGCCATCAACGCGCCAAGTGGTTTCAGGAATTCTGGGTTCGTAGGTGGAACAACGGTCGGCAAGACGCAGGTCGTGCCATAACGCGGGAGCGTGCGCAACGCGGCGGCGAATTCCCCGGAGGGCCGGTCGTAGTGATAGCAGCAGCTTTCGATGCCGTGCGTATGGACGTCAATCAAGCCGGGAGTCAGCAGGCGTTGGCCACAATCCAGCGTCGAAGCCGCCGCCGGAATCTTGGTCGGATTCACGGCTGCGATTTTGCCATCTTCAAGCAGCAGGCTGCCGGGCGAAATGGACTCACCCGGAACAACGATGCGGGCGTTGGTAAGGAGCTGGGGAGTCATTTGCAGTTATTCACTTGCCCGAAAGCTCCACACATCCGGGGTGCGCACGCCGGGGCGGATTTCGCCATTCGGCAACACATATCTGCCGCGCCAGTGAACTGCCGGAACGGTGACTTGCGTGAGCGGAACTTCGCCGATTGATTTCCAAGAATCGGTTTTCGAATTGTAAGCGAGGATGTCCTTCGCAAAACCGGGATGCGCGCTCGGTGGTTGAAAGCCGAGCTTCGTGCCGTCGTCGCCGGAGAGCACAAGGAATGTGGATTTGCCGATGGACGGCGCTGGGAAGGCGGAACCGACGGCCGGGCGTGGCAGGTCCGCAACGCGCTTCCAACCTGCGCCGGGCTGGTAGCGATACATGTCGGTGAGATATTTGCGAACCGGTTTGCCTGCGGCATCGCCGGTGAGACTTGAGCCGCCGCCAAAATAAAATGCGCCATCAATCGCTGCTGCCACGCCCAACATGCGGGACGGCCCGGGACACGGTTCAATTTCGCGCCACACAGGTTTTACTTCGCTCAAGTCGAGAGCCCAGAAATTATTCAGCGTGTTGGTTGCAGTCGCTTCCTCAGTTCCGCCGGCGACGTAGATGACATTTCCGAGTAGTGCGCCTGAACTGTAACTCAATGGTCGTGGCAGCGACGCCAATGGCTTGGAGCGAACTTCATCGCCGATCATTTCCAGCAGGAACACGTCGCGGTAGTGCTGCACCGCATCGCTGCCGCCGATGCACACGATGCCGCGCGGCGTCGTGACGGATACGCCGTAGCCCATTGGCCTGGGGAGTGTGCCGGATTTTTTCCACTTTCCGGTCGGTTCGGAGAGGATGAAGATGCTGTCGTGCCAGAGTTTTTTTCCGCCTTCCCACGGCGGGGCGTCTGGAAAATTTGCGCCGCCAGCGACGATGAGTTTGTCATTTAGCACGCCGGCGAATGGCGAGCCGAAGCCCGAGGGATCGGGAATGGGCGGGAGTTTCTCCCATTTCAAAGTGAGATTTAAACTGGTGTCGGTGGTCGTCATGCAGCTACAGGCCATCGTCGCCAGCAAGCCGAGGATGATGCAGAATTTTGATTGAGAATACATGTCACGCGATTCTTTCCGAATAGCTTCAGTTAACCAAGCTCGCACAGCGAGCGCAACAGGGTTGTCTGCTATTGGAACATGGGAATGAAATCCGAAAGCGGCCCGAAGCCCGAATGTCGTGGCTTATCGTGATTCCGGGCACAACACGGTTTGTCCACGGCTTGGGAGCAATTCGGATTTCCATTGGTCGTGAAGCCCATCAAAGGCTCTGCTGTTTTTTGTCGCAAGCAATTCGCAGACGATTTATCATGGTGGGGAGCTGAACAACCCTGTTTGAACCCCATGAACCCCAAAGCGCCGGGTCGCGCCGCATGAAGAATCTGCCGCAAAAAATTTCGCTGGTGACGCAGACCGCGTCCGTGCTGAAAGATGAAATTCAACTGGGCCGCTGGTCGAAACAGTTGCCGGGCGAACACGAGTTGTGTGCGATACTGCATATTGGGCGGGTCACGTTACGCTCGGCGTTGAGTCAGTTGCAACGCGAGGGTTGGGTGAAAACCAGTCGCGGACGGCGACGCGAAATTGTCGGACGCAAACGCGCGACGGTCCGGGCGGCAAGTGATTGTGTGGTTTTCCTGACGCCCGCGCCACTGCACAATCTTCCGCCGCAAACGATTTTCTGGGTGGACGCATTGCGCGAACATTTGTCGGAGGCGGGTTATCACCTTGAGGTTCACAGTCATCAGGATTGTTATTCTGGGCGGCCCGAAAGGGCGCTCGCAGGCCTGGCATTGCGGCTGAACGCGGCGGGATGGGTGAT
>DMQW01000101.1:2473-3055 GCA_003455565.1 Limisphaerales bacterium | reverse complement strand
TTGTCACCGGCTCGCGTCATGAAGGAGTTTCACTGCCGTCTTTGGACCGGGATTATCGTGCGATTAGCCGGCACGCGGTCGGTGCGTTTCTGGCGCGCGGACATCGCCGGCTGGCCTTGTTGAATCCGACCCCGGTGCTGGCGGGCGATCTCGAAAGTGAGAAAGGTTTCAATGAAGGCGTGCAAAAAACCACGGCGTGCGATGTGAATGTTTCCATCATCCGGCACAACGGCACGGTCGGGGACATTTGTTCCAAGGTGGATGTGTTGCTGAAAAGTTCGCAACCTTGCACGGGATTTCTCGTCTCGCGCTCGCAGCACGTTCTGACGGTGATGAGCTATTTGATGTCGCGCGGGCTGCACTTTCCGAAGGACGTGGCGTTGATCTCGCGGGACAACGATCCGTTTCTGGCGAGCATGACGCCGTCGGTGGCAAGGTATTCATTGAACCCATCGCACTTCGCGCGGGCGATCTCGAATCTGGTGGTGTCCACCGTGCGCAGCGGTGTGGCAGGGACGAAGGATACGCACATGATGCCAGAGTTCTTGTCGGGGCAGACGTTGGGATAGAATCCGGCATCCT
>DMQW01000101.1:0-2230 GCA_003455565.1 Limisphaerales bacterium | reverse complement strand
GGCGGCGCGGGATATCACGACGGCGTAACGCAGGCAACGATTGTGGAGCTGAACAATGGCCGTTTGTAGATGTTAATGCGCACGAACTGGGGGAAGTTTTGGATTGCGGAATCCACCAACAAAGAACTCAACTGGCAGGTGCTTGGGCCGGGTGACATTTCGGCGAGGGCGAGGTGCGGATGAAATTGAAGGGGAAGAGTTGATCCAGGAACGGCGATGAATTTTTCCTGCCAACTTCGGAAACGTATTCCAAATGCAGACAGGTTCATTTCTGTGGACGCAGCCAACGATCAAGGTAAATTCCTCATGTCAGTTCGGATTACAACTCAGACCGGGAAAAACGTATGAGCATGACCCAGCGTAATCCAACCCGGCGCACAGTTTTTGGGATCTCCCAAAAGGGCGAGGGTTCACCATCATTGAGTTGTTGGTCGTCATCGCAAATCGCCATTCTGGCGGCGATGTTCTTGCCCGCGCTATCGAAGGCGACGGAGTCGGTCCGCGTCTGCGCCCGCGTTTGCCAATTGGGTTCGGCGGACGCAGGCAGACTCGCTCAGGACGAATAGAATGGATTTGATTATGAAAAAGCTAAAGCAAACTGGATTTGTCGCTGCCACGCACACGGCGTTTAAGTCGGATGGTTCGCTCAACCTGGCGGCCATCGAGCATCAGGCCGCGCACCTGCTCCGTAACGGCATCACCACCGCCTTCATCTCCGGCAGCACCGGGGAGTGCAGTTCGCTCAGTCTCGAAGAGCGCAAACAGATTACCAAGCGCTGGGTCGAGGTGGCGCGAGGTTCTCAACTGAAGATCATGGTGCATGTCGGCTCGAACTGTCTGCCCGATGCGCAGGCGCTCGCGAAACAGGCGGGGGAAGCAGAGGTGCTTGCCATCTCCGCGCTTGCGCCGTGCTATTTCAAACCCCGCAATCTTGGCGCGCTTGTCGAGTGGTGCGCGGCCATCGCCGCGTGTGCGCCGCAGACACCGTTTTATTACTACGACATCCCCGTGTTGACTGGCGTCAATTATCCCATGGTGGATTTTCTAAGTCAGGCCGCGGATCGCATACCCACACTTGGCGGCATCAAGTTCACTAGTTACGATTTGTTCAGCTACCAGCTTTGCCTGAACCTCGATGATTCCGCCTTTGACGTCTTCTGGGGCGCGGACGAAGCGATCTTGGGCGCACTCACAATGGGTGGACAAAACGCGATCGGCACGAGCTACAACTACGCCGCGCCTGTTTTCCATCGAATGATTCGTGCCCTGCACGCGGGCAATCTCGACCTCGCGCGCCAGGAGCAATACCGCATCGCACAACTCATCCAGTGCTTCATCAAATACGGCGTGCTCGCAGCAACGAAGGCGCTCATGGAAATGCTCGGCGTGGATGTGGGAGGTGTTCGCGCGCCACACGCAAACCTGACGCCCGAACAAAGAATTGCCCTGCGTAAAGACTTGGAGCAACTCGGTTACTTTGACTGGCTCAAGCCCGAGGGCGCGCGCGTTGATTCGCCTGCCGTCCTCACATCCAAATCCAATGGGCATTGACCCGCTCCGCATGATGGATTTCCTCCAGCCTTCCCAGCAGTCACAATAGCTAGTCCAGTATCGTCAGCTAAAACGTGGATAGCCGGAAATAAACAAATCCACCGGCACGCCGGAACATGCGGATGGCCGATAAACGGTTCGCCGGCAATCGCGCAGGCTACGCTGGCGATGACAATTTCCGCGATGGCATGGCGTTGCAGGTTTTTTGAGCGCAAATTACATGTTGTCGCTAACGCCACCCGCGATGAGCAAACTGTCCACCTGACGTGGCGATGCAACGAACTGGATTCCGAATCTTCCCAAGTCCCAGCCGATCGTGCCGAGGACATTCACGTCCGCCTCGCAGGAATTGCAACTGCGGCGCTCACCCGCCGCAGACGTAGCGACCGGCCAAAAAAAATTCGCAATTTCTCGTCCGCGCGGCAGTCTGGCGCAGTTCCATTTCGCGCCGGTTTGCCGAGCAGCAAATCTTCGCGCCGCCGCACCGCCATCTGATGATTGATGGTTTGCGTGATTGCTTTGGTCGGACATGCCTTAACCTAAGTGCATGATCGATAATTTCCCCGGTTGCCGCGAGCCAGCAAACGCCAGTTCAGCAAAAAATAATTTGTAGCAGGGCGCATGGTTACGCTAAAAGAATACAACGACATGGTTACACAGGAACAAATCGCCCAAAAAC
>DMQW01000463.1 GCA_003455565.1 Limisphaerales bacterium | reverse complement strand
AGGAGACGAGGTGACGAGTCTCTAACTTTACCGATGACCGTGAAAATCAATTTGAGACTCCTCACGTCGTCTCCTACAAAAATAGGAAATGAAATCAAATCCGTCAGACTCATCGCCGGCGAGGCGAGCGAGGATTTGCTCGCGGCGTCAACCTCCTGTAGGAGACGACGTGAGGAGTCTCTAACTAAAGAATGAAACCCGCCGCCTCTCCAGAAAGTTTGAGTCTCGTCACCTCGACTCCTACAAAACGATTCGTAGGGGATGACGTGAGGAGTCTCTAATGTTTTCGACATGAACTTCCACCGCCCCATCAAGTCGCCGCGCGATCCGCTCAACCGCGGGTTTTACCTGCCGCGTCTGCCCCGCGAGTATTACCAAGCCGACGCCGTGGTGTTCTGGACGTTGACGGTTTTTAACAAGGTCAAGGGCTGGCTGACACCGGCATTCCACCTGCGTTTCCGGGAACTGATGCTTCACGCCGCCGCCCGTGAAGGTTTGGTTTGTCCGATTTATTGCCTGATGCCCGACCACATTCATCTTGTCTGGATGGGTTTGCGGCTGGATTCAGACCAGATCAATGGCATGGCTTTTCTGCGGACTTATCTTGAGCCGGAACTTTTACCTGCGAAGTTCCAGCCGCAACCGCAGGATGAAGTTCTGCGCGAGGGACAACGAAAGCGAAATGCGTTTGCAAAAGTCTGCTTTTACATCGCGGCGAATCCGGTGCGGGCGGAGTTGATTAGAGAGAAAGACGTCTGGCCGTTCACCGGCTGCGTGGTTCCCGGTTGTCCAAAATTGAATCCGCTGGCGGAAGATTATTGGTCGAAATTCTGGCGCATCTTCGCCAAACTACGGCAGCCCGACACGGGCAACATCAAACGACCGCCGATTGGATGAAAACAAAATCAAAGTTAGAGACTCCTCCCGTCGTCTCCTACAAAGATAAGGAATGAAACCGAAAACCTTCATGCTCATCGCCGGTGAGGCGAGCGGGGATTTGCTCGCGGCGGAACTGGTTTCCGCGCTGCGCGAGCAATCCTCCATCCTCCATCCTCCATCCTCGCCGATCTTCTTCGGCGCGGGTGGCGCGAAGATGTCCGCCGCCGGCGTGGAGCTGGCCTTCGACCTGACGCAGCACTCAGTCATCGGCATCACGGACGTGCTGAAAAACCTTTTGAAATTCCGGCGGCTGTTCAAGCAATTGCTCGCGCTGGCGATTGAGCGCAAGCCGGACGTGGTCATCGGTGTGGATTACGGCGGGTTCAATCTGCGCTTCGGTCAGGCGGTCAAAAAATACGTCCGCGACAATCCGTTTTCCACCTGGAAACCGAAAATCGTCCAGTTCGTCTCGCCACAGGTCTGGGCGTCGCGTCCGGGCCGCGCGGACAAGCTGGCGCGCGATTACGATCTGCTCTTGAGCATTTTCCCCTTCGAGAAGGAGTGGTATGCCAAGCGCGTGCCGCAGTTGCGCGTGGAATTTGTCGGGCATCCGATGATTGACCGTTTTGCCGCTGCTAAAACTTCCGCATTGCCTGATTTCTTGAATTGGGCAAATGCTCTGCACGATTATCCAGTTATCATTCTTCTTCCGGGAAGTCGGCCTACTGAATTGGAAAAGCATTTGCCAGTCATGTTACAAGCAGCTTGGAAGATTGTTCAAAAACAAGGATTCCGTTTGATTTGCGTCTTGCCAAATGAAGCTCTCGTTGCCCAAGCAAAGAAATTGGCACTTCAAACTGGCTGGCCTGATTTGATTTTCAAAATTGGCGAATTGCCAACGGCGCTTCGATTTGCAGATGTCGCCATCGCCTCGACGGGCACGGTGACGATGGAGTGTGCATTCTTCGGCGTCCCCACAGTGACGCTCTATAAAACCTCGTGGCTCACTTACCAAATCGCCCGCCACATCGTGACGGTGAAATCACTCACGATGCCAAACCTGCTGGCAGGCGAGACGGTTTATCCTGAATTCATCCAGAACGATGCCACGCCGGAAAATCTTGCTCGCGCTACGCTGGAACTATTGCAGGACGACTCGCGCCGGGCGAATATCAAGGCGCAGCTTGGCAAAATCATTTCCTCGCTCGGAGAACCCGGTGCGGCGGGGCGCGTAGCGGAGGCGGTTTTAAGCTTATTCTGGTAGGGCTGGCGCTGCCGCGCCGCCCTAATTTCATTGTTTAATGTTTGTGCCATCCGTGGCTTAATTGACTTTGAATCTAATGAACAATCCAGCCAAACCATTCCTCGCTTTAATTTTGTTCCTCGCCGTCAACGCCCATTGCGCTGAAACAAAATTCGCGCCGCTGCCGCTGGAGGGACAGACGTTCATCCACGACCCGTCCACGATTGTCAAAGAGGGCGGGCGCTTTTACATCTTCGGCACCGGGCCGGGCATCCGCACCAAGTCGTCGCCGGATTTGATCCACTGGACGAACGGTGATTCCATTTTCCGCGCGCCGCCCGCATGGGCGACGAAAGCTGTCCCCGGTTTGCGAAATTCCATGTGGGCGCCGGATGTCATCCGGGTGGACGGAAAATTTTATTTGTATTACTCTGTCTCGACTTTCGGCAAACAAACCTCCGCTATCGGCCTCGCGACAAGTCCCACGCTCGACCCGTCCGCGACGAATTATTTTTGGACGGACTGCGGCGCGGTCATCGAATCCAACACGAACAGCCCCTTCAACACGATTGATCCGAGCGCATTTCTGGATGCGGACGGGAAGCTGTGGCTGGCGTTCGGCTCGTATTGGCAGGGAATTTTTCTGACGGAACTCGATCCGCAGACCGGCCAGCGCCTCGGCACGAACTCGCCGCTGTATCATCTCGCGTGGAATCATTCCATCGAGGCGTCGTGCCTGACGCGGCACGACAATTTTTATTATCTCTTCGTCAACTGGGGGCAATGCTGCAAGGGCACGAACAGCACTTACGAAGTGCGCGTCGGTCGTGCGGAGAAAATCACCGGCCCGTATCTCGACCGCGATGGAAAAAAACTCACGGATGGCGGCGGCTCGCCGTTTCTGGAAACGAGCGGACGTTTCATCGGCCCCGGCCACATCGGCATCGTGGATGACGGAAACACCAACGGTCAGACGCAGTTCAGTTATCATTACTACGATGCAGACACGCAGGGCAAATCGCGGCTCGCGATTGGGAAAATTGACTGGTCGGACGGCTGGCCGGTGGCGGTGAATGATGCAACAAACGATTGGCAACTGGTCTGGCATGATGAATTCGACACGAATGGCCCGCCCGATCCGGCGAACTGGAATTACGAACGCGGTTTTGTTCGCAATCAAGAATTGCAATGGTATCAGCCGGAAAATGCTTTTTGCACGAACGGTCTGCTAGTCATTGAGGCGCGGCATGAGCACAAGTCCAATCCTAACTTCGTCACGAACAGCACGAATTGGAAGACGAGCCGCGAGTGGATTGATTACACTTCCGCCAGCATCACGTCCCGGCGCCTGCGCGAGTTCAAATACGGCAAGTTCGAGATGCGGGCGCGCATTGACACGCGGCTCGGAAGCTGGCCGGCGTTCTGGACGCTCGGCGCAACGCCCGGCATCCGCTGGCCCGCAGGCGGCGAGATTGACATCATGGAATTTTACACCGGCACCGTGCTCGCCAACTTCGGCTACAGTCTCGACCGGAAAACAAAATGGCTCGCGGTCAAAAAACCCGTCGCCGAACTCGGCGGTGATGCGTGGTCGAAAGAATTTCACATCTGGACGATGGAATGGGACGAAAAGAAAATCAACCTGCTGCTTGACGGCAAATTGATGAACCATCTTGATCTGGCGGATGCCGACAATGCGGATCGGGGTAATCCGTTTCACGGGCCGGTTTATTTCATTTTGAACGAGGCCATCGGTGGGAACAGCGACGGTGATCCGTCGCAGACAAAATTTCCCATCCGCTTCGAGGTTGACTGGGTGCGCGTCTATCAGCGCAGCAACTAGACTCCAATGGCGGCGGGTTGCCTTTGCGCTTGCCAGTTGAACGGCTCAACCGACAGAATGCGTGTCCACTCAAATATTTTTTAATACTGACAACATGAAACTGCCACGTGCTTTTCTCGCTTCAGCCTGGCTGCTATGCCTGGCTCTCACCGCTTCCGCCGCGTCAACTGATTCGCTGGAAACGGGTTTTCTTAATCCGCCGGATTCCGCCAAGCCGCAGACCTGGTGGCACTGGATGAATGGCAACATCACCAAGGCTGGCATCACCGCCGACCTCGAAGCGATGAAACAAATCGGCCTCGGCGGCGCGACGATTGTGAACGTGGACTGCGGCATCCCGCGCGGCCCCGTAAATTTCATGAGTCCCGAATGGCGCGAGGATTTTAAATTCGCCGTGTCGGAGGCGAACCGGCTGGGACTCGAACTCTGCGTGGAAAACTGCGCCGGCTGGTCGAGCAGCGGCGGCCCGTGGAACACCGTGACCAACGCGATGCAGCGCGTCACGACCAGCGAAGCGCGCGTGACCGGCCCGACCAATTTCAGCGCCGCGCTGCCGCAGCCGCCCACGACGCTCGGTTTTTATCGCGACATCGCGGTGCTCGCGTTTCCCGCGCCCGCTGGCGAAGTCGTGCGCATGAAAGATTTTTCGCCCGTCGCATCCACGAGCGGCGACGAGCCGGCGGCCAACAAACTTACGGACGGTGATTCCAAAACCTTCGTTCGTCTGCCAATCCCCAAACGCGGCCAGCCACAATTTGCCCAACTGGAATTTCAAAAACCGTTTTCCGCGCGCACGGTCAAAATTACCGGCGGGCCGGGCATTCCCGAATGCAGCGGCGAGATTCAGGTTTCCGATGACGGCAAGACGTTCCACACGTTGAAGCCGTTTGCGTTTGCCCGGCGCGGTTCGGCCACGCGCACCATTTCATTCGGCGCGCAACCGGTCGCCGCGCGTTTTTGGCGCGTGCAATTCACCGCTGTCGGTGCCAAGGCCAAAGTCACGGACATTCCGCTGGCTGAAATCGAACTCGCGCCGCGTTTGACCATTGAAAACATTAACGCGAAAGCCAGTTTCAACGGTAATACCGTGCTGTCGTCGCGCGAATCTGACGACGCTGCGGCTGGAGCCGTTCAACATCAAGATATCGTTGACCTCACTTCCAAGCTGACATCTGATGGACGATTGAACTGGCAGGTTCCCGCCGGCGAGTGGGTCATTCTGCGGCTCGGCTACACGCCAACCGGCGCGAAAAATCATCCCGCGCCGAAGGAAGGCGAGGGTTTGGAGTGCGACAAATTCAGCAAGACCGCGCTCGACGCGCATTGGGCGGGCTTCATGCAGAAAATTCTTGACGACCTCGGCCCGCTCGCCGGCAAGACGCTCGACAGCTCGCTCATTGACAGCTACGAGGTCGGCGGCCAGAACTGGACAAAAAATTTCCGCGAGGAATTTCAAAAGCGGCGTGGCTACGACCCGCTGAAATTTCTGCCCGCGTTCACCGGTCGCGTCGTGGACAATCCGGCGGTTTCCGAGCGCTTCCTCTGGGATGTGCGCCGCTCTATCGCCGATTTGTTCGCCGAAAATTACTACGGTCATTTCGCCGAGCTATGCCGCCAGCACGGATTGATGAATGCGGTCGAGCCTTACACCGGGCCGTTTGAATCGCTGCAATGCGGCGCACTGGCCGATGTCGTGATGGGCGAATTTTGGAGCGGCAGTCAGGGACATCCTTCCGTCAAGCTCGCCGCGTCCATCGCGCATATCTACGGCAAAACCATCGTCGGCGCGGAGTCGTTCACCGCAAGCCCCGAGGCCGGGCGCTGGCAGAACGATCCGTATTCGCTCAAGGCGCTTGGTGACCTGATGTATTGCCAGGGCTTGAACCGCTATGTCTTCCACCGCTACGCCATGCAGCCGTGGACGAACCGCTGGCCGGGCATGACGATGGGCCAATGGGGTTTTCATTTCGAGCGCACGGAGACGTGGTGGAATCAGGGAAAATCGTGGATTGATTACATCTCACATTGCCAGTTTCTCCTGCAACAAGGCCACGCCGTCGCGGACGCCGCGTATTTTACCGGTGAAAGCGCGCCGGTGGAAATGCGTGTCGGCAATCCTGCGCTGCCCGCCGGTTACGACTACGACGCCATCAATGCCGACGTGTTGCTGCACGGCGCGACGGTGAAGAATGGCCGCATCACTCTGACCAGCGGCGCGAACTACGCCGCGCTGATTCTGCCGCCAAACGATTCGGACATGACGCCCCAGTTGTTGGAGCGCATCCGCACATTGGTGCGCGCCGGTGCGACCGTCGTCGGCCCGCGCCCGCAACATTCGCCAAGCCTCGCCGGTTTTCCGAAGTGCGACGCGCAGGTGAAAAAAACTGCGGATGAACTTTGGGGCAAGTGCGACGGCATCACGGTTCTGGAAAATTCCGTTGGCAAAGGTCGCATCTTCTGGGGCGAAACGCTGACCAACATTTTTGCCGCGCAAAATCTGAAACCGGATTTTGAGTTCCAAGGCG
>DMQW01000194.1:2547-4267 GCA_003455565.1 Limisphaerales bacterium | reverse complement strand
ACGGCCTCGTCCTTCACGATTTTCACGCGTGCTTTGAACAGGTCGAACGGCATCCGCGAAAATTTTTCCGTGTGCAGCTTGCGCAACTGGTTCTGGTAATCGTGATAGTTCGGCGGGCCAAGGATGACGCCGCTCAAGCCGCATTGCGCGACGAACGTATAAACGCCCTTCGGCGGTTCCGTCGCCGTGCGTTCAGCCTGATAAAACGTGGCGAAATGATTTTTGAGAACGTGCTCAACGGCTTCGTCCTCGGAAAGCCAAGGCGAATCGTCGAGCGCGCAAACGAACAACTGCTGGGCGACCGTGCCGTCGGTTTTTTTCTTCACGCCGAGCTGGACGGAATAACGTTCCGCCTTCTGCAAAATCAATTGCGCGATCTGGAACAGCGGATACGCGCGGCCCGTGATGCGGATCTGCCGCGCGAGCTGCTCGACACCTTTTTCGTCCGGGATAAACGTGACGTTGATTTCCGGCAACGGCGCGGACGGCGCGGGACGCTGCTCGCGGCGGTCGTCACGCCGGTCGTCACCACGGAAACTGCCGCCGTTGCGGTCGCCGCCGCCGAATTTGGAACCACCGCGCGGCGGGCCACCGCGACGTTCGCCACCACCGGGGCCATCGCGACGCGGGCTGGGGCGTGCGCCCGGCTTGTCATTGAAGCGGCGCTCGGGCTTGACGCCTTCATGGCCAGTGAATTTTTCAAAACGGTTGCCCTCGGTTTTCGCCTGCGTCCACGCGGGCTGAAACAAATTGTCGAGGTCGAGGTCGAGATCAGAAACAGTGCTCATGTAAAAATCGCTGATGGTGATTCAAAAAGGATGGTTAACTGCCGTGCAATTGAAAGAAAATTTGGGGAAGCAATCAAGCTGCCTGCAATTCCCGCGCGTGGGTGATTTCGCGCTTATGAACCGGACGAACATCTGAAGCTTCCACCGTCGCCACCGCCGCCGTCGAACCGTCCAGCGTGAAAAACTCGACTTCGTAGGCGCGACCGTCGCGATAGACATGCACGACCGTTCCCACGTCGCCCGCTTCCAGTCCTTCGGCGGGAACGGCGACCTTCAATACGACTCGTTCATATTCTTTGATCATTGCACTTCTCATTCTTTGCGCGGATACGCCGTCACCAATCTAGCGACATCCGAGCCTTTGTCCACAATCCAAATTGTCCGCACCAATGCCAATTTTCCGCTTGGTGATTCAATCCGGCCAACAATAACATATTTCTGTCCGTGCGACGATTTCATGCTGTGCGTCACTTCCGCTGTGCGCGCCAGATCAAAAAAAGCCTCGGCTAAAATTTTCCATTCGTTTTGATGAAACCCAAACCGCTCAAAAAACTGGGCTTTGCCACCGTTGTCGGGATGCGCGGAATTAAGCAAATAATCCTCAATTTTCTCGCGCTCGACCACGGCCTTGTCGGCATTGGGCAGTTTCATTTTGGCCGAAGCCCCGCAACTTTTTACTTTGATGCCGCAGCGGGTGCCGCCGCGCGCTTGGCGTGGATGGCTTCGACAATTTTCTTGGCGAGTTCAGGTTTTTCCACCAGCGCCTTCTTCGCGGCTTCCTTCCCTTGGCCGATGAGGTCGCCGTTGAACTGCAGCCACGCGCCTTTTTTGTCCACCGCGCCGCAGTCAATCGCCACGTCGAGAATGCTGCCTTCCTTGTCAATGCCGTGGTTGTAAATGATGTCGAACTCGGCCTCGCAAAACGGCGGCGC
>DMQW01000194.1:0-2313 GCA_003455565.1 Limisphaerales bacterium | reverse complement strand
CGTGTCCTTGCGGCGGATGTCGAGGCGGACGCTCGCATAAAACTTCAGCGCCTTGCCGCCGGGCGTGGTTTCGGGGCTGCCAAACATCACGCCGACCTTCTCGCGCAATTGATTCGTGAAAACGCACGTCGTCTTGGACTTGGCGAGAATCGCGGTGAGCTTGCGCAAGGCCTGGCTCATCAAACGCGCCTGCATGCCCATCGTGGCCATGCCCATGTCGCCTTCGAGTTCGGCTTTCGGCACCAGCGCGGCGACGGAATCAATCACGATGACATCCAGCGCGTTCGAGCGCGCCAGAGTTTCGCAAATGGTCAGCGCCTCTTCGCCGGACGAAGGTTGCGAGACGAGCAGATCATCGAGGTTCACGCCGAGTTTTTTCGCGTAACCGGGATCCAGCGCGTGTTCGGCGTCAATGAACGCGGCGAGGCCGCCGGCTTTTTGGGCATTGGCGATGACGTGCAGCATCAACGTGGTTTTGCCGGAAGATTCTGGTCCGTAAATTTCAATCACACGCCCGCGCGGCACACCGCCGACGCCGAGCGCGAGGTCGAGCGCGAGCGAGCCGGTGGGAATGACATCAATTTTCACCTGCGCCCGCGCATCGCCGAGCCGCATGATGGCACCGTCACCGTAGGCTTTGGTGATGGAGGAAATCGCGGCTTCGAGTTCGCGTTCGCGGGCGGCGGCGGCTTTGTTTTCCACGGCGGCGGCAGGTTTTTCGATGGCTTTCGGCGGCATAAAATCAGGTGTTTTGGTTGAAAATCCGAATGGTGAGATTAGCGAAACGCTCTTGAATAGTCAAACGCCGATGCCCGGCAACGGCAAAGCAGAATTAATTTTTCCCGCCGCTTTTCACCGTCAGCCACGCCCAGCCCGCCAAAAAACTCACGCCGCCAACCGGCGTCACCGCGCCGAGCCAGCGCGCGTTTGTCACCGCCAGCAAATAAAGCGAGCCGGAGAAGATCAAGATGCCCGCGAGAAAACTCCACCATGCGAACGCCGGAAACGGTTTTCGTTCCGCGAGCAGAAACAGCATCACCGCGTGGATGAAATGGTAGAAAACCGCCTTGTCCCAGATTATCGCCGTGCCGTTGTGTCCGAGCAGATCCTTCAGCGCGTGCGCACCGAACGCGCCCAGCGCCACGGCGAGAAATCCCGCCGCCGCCGCGATGCGCGTGGCTGTGGCCGGATTCATTTCGGTTCCGCCGCCGCCGCCGCGCGCTGCTGCAACTCGCGTTCGAGGAAGGTGTCCTCCGGCGCGGTCGCCCACGCGGTGAACCAGATGTCACCGAGCAGTTGCCCGCTCTTCACGAGCTGGCCTTCGAGAAAGGCGCGGCCTTCGGCACCGGCGTCGCCCTTGTTCGACAGTTTGCCGTCCCGGTCCATTTTATAGAGCGGCTCCACCAACTGGTTGTTTTCCACCACGAAATTCACCGCCGTGTGGAAAATTCCGTCGGGATCGGACACTGCTGAAATTTTTTCCGCCGGATGAATTTTTGCGGACAATTTTTTCACGTCAATGCCGCCGGTCTTTTTAAAAAGTCCGCCGTCAATCCACGCGTGGAATCCAAACGACGTCGTGTAATGGTTCGGATTATCATTCGTCGTCCAGCCGTGGTGATACATCGTCGTGTGCAACGGCTGGCTCGCGTCGCCGACGAAATGCCCCATCACGCCCATCACATAAACGATGTCCTGCTTCGCGTTGGCGATTTCCGCCGGCGTGCCGCCGTATTTTTCCAGCGCCGCGAGCGTAGCAAAGCCGGACTGCAATTTTTCGTAATTCTCCGTGATCACCCACGGCAGAAAACCGCTCAACTCGCGCGTGTGGTCTGAATCTTTGGCCGGGTCAATCGCTGGAAATTTTTCCGGGTGCGCCGCCCGCGCCTTCACGATGTCCGCCACAAAATCATAGCGCAACGGCGGCAACGTCGCCGGCGTCAGGCCGTAAAGTTTGATGTCCTCCAGATCAAAATAATGATCCGGCCCGCTGGCGTGGCCGAGCGCCAGCCCCGTGCCGTTTTTTAAACTAGTTTCATTGCGCCAGCGGTCGGCCTCGTCCGCGAGAAAGGCGATGCGGTCGCGCGTCGCCGGCACCAGCGCGAACGCCGGAAAATTCATCGGCAGCGACGCCAGCGCCAGTTCGTTGACTGCGTGATGACCTTCGTAATCCCACGCGGCGGCGTTAAAAACAAACGCGCCCAGAACCAGTGCGCCCGCCGAAAGTTTCAGTTTCATAAATTTTTCTTGCTGTGTTTCAGATTAAAGGAGTGCCGTGCGATTGCAAAACAGAATCCGGTGACAGCTTCCTAA
>DMQW01000269.1 GCA_003455565.1 Limisphaerales bacterium | reverse complement strand
GCTCGTGCTGGTCATCGGCGCGCTGGTCTGGGCGTTCACGCACGATTTGAGCCGCGTCATCGCCGTGTTCGTCGTCTCGTGTCCTTGCGCGTTCATTCTTGCGACACCGACCGCGATGGTCGCCGCGCTCTCCGCCGCCGCGCGTTTAGGGATTTTGATCAAAAACGTCGCCGACATCGAACTCGCCGCGAAAATCAACGCCTTCGTCTTCGACAAAACCGGCACGCTCACGACCGGCCAGCTCGCCGTCAGCCGTCTCGCGCCGATTGGCGAAACGAAACCGGCCGAACTTTTGTTGCTTGCCGCGTCCGCTGAAAAATACAGCAACCATCCGACCGCCAAGGCGCTCGCCACGCTCGCAGGCGAAGCCGGAGTTCTGCTGGCCGAGCCAAAAGATTTTGCCGAAACCGCTGGTCGCGGCGTGAAGGCGGAAATCAACGGCGCAAAAATTTTGGTTGGCCGCGCGCAATGGCTCAAGGACAACGGCGTGGATTCTAATTTTGAAAAATCCGTTGACCTGAACGAGACGGAAGGCTGGAGCTTGATTTTCGTCGCGCAAAACGGGAAATGCGTCGGCTGGGTCGGCATGCAGGACCAGACGCGCGCCGACGCGAAGGAAGCGTTGGCTGAATTGAAAGAAGCCGGCGTCCGCCGCATTGCGATGGTGAGCGGCGACCGACAAGTGGTCGTCACGCGCGTCGCCGCCGAAATCGGTTGCGAAGAAGCGAAAGGCGATTGCCTGCCGCAGAACAAAGTTGAGTTTGTCCGCGCCGTGAAGGCGAAAGGCTACAAAGTCGCGGTCATCGGCGACGGCGTGAACGACGCGCCGGCGCTCGCGGCGGGCGACATTGGCATCGCGATGGGCGCGGCGGGCAGCGAAGTGGCCATCCACAGCGCGACGATTGCGCTGATGAACAATGATCTGCGCCGGCTGCCGTTCCTGGTGAAGCTGTCGCGCAGCACGCGTGCCGTCATCAACCAGAATTTCATGTTCGGTGTCGTGTTCATCATCGTCGGCTTGGCGGCGACGGCGTTCGGCTACATCGGCCCGATTGTCGCGGCGCTGCTGCACAACGTCGGCTCGCTGATCGTGATTTTCAACAGCGCGCGCCTCGTGCGCAAAGGCGAGGAGCTGGAACATTTCCAACCCGAAGCAGTCGAAGACAAACACGATCACGGCTCACATCAGAAACCGGCTGGCGAACTGACGCCGAAGCTGGCCTAGTTTTTCCATTTAGAAATTATGTCCGCCGCTCAAACATCCAATGGTGAAGTCGTCGTGTCCGTGCGGGGACTGACGAAGGTGTTCAAGGATTTCTGGAATCGCCCCAAGGCGCGCGCGGTGGACAACGTGGATTTTGAAGTCCGGCGCGGCGAAGTTTTTGGCCTGCTCGGGCCGAACGGCTCCGGTAAATCCACGACGGTCAAGTTGCTGCTCGGTTTGCTTTATCCGACAAAAGGTCACATAGAAGTTTTTGGCCATTCGCCGCGCCACGTCCAGACGAAATCGCGCATCGGTTATCTGCCGGAGGAATCGTATTTGTATCGCTACCTCAACTCGCGCGAGACGCTGGATTTTTTCGGAAATCTTTTTCATCTCAACAAAGCCGACCGTGACAATCGCTCGGAACAATTGCTGGAAATGGTCGGCCTTGGAAAAACGCAGACGCGCGCGGTCGGCGAATTTTCCAAGGGCATGCAGCGCCGCATCGGTCTGGCACAGGCGCTAATCAACGATCCCGACCTCGTTATTCTTGACGAGCCGACCGCCGGCCTCGACCCGATTGGTTGCCGCGAGGTGAAAGATTTGATCATCGCGCTGGCGCGTCGCGGCAAGACGGTGATCTTGAGCAGCCACTTGCTTTCCGATGTTGAAGATGTGTGTGACCGCGTGGTGATTTATTACGGCGGAAAAATCCAAGCCGCCGGCACGCTCAAGGATTTGCTGGCGACACCGGACACGCTGCGCATTACGACGCCGGTTTTGCCGCGCGAAACTTTGGAACGTGTTTTGGAAATCATCCGCAAGGATGTTTCGACCGGCGAAGTGCGCGTGGACAATCCGACGCAGAATCTCGAAAGCTATTTTCTCGACGTGGTGGCGAAGGCGCGGGCGGCGGCGGCCGAGACGAGCGGCGCGCAATCCGGAGCGCGGGTGGCCGAGTATTTGCGCGGCGGCGTGGAAGCCAGGCCAACGATGGGAAAAGTTTTAGAGAAGCTGTCGTTGCCGCAGGTGGCGCAGCCAGCGGTTGAAATAAAACCGTCGGCGCAAACTGCCGCGCCAAAGATTGACGACAAAAAACTGGAGGTGCTCGCACAAGCGAGCCAACCGGTTCCACTGCCAGCCAAGCCTGCGGTCGTATCGGAAACCAAGCCACAAGATTTGTCGAAGGCGGACGAAAAACTTTCTTCGCTGCTTGGCGGAAATAAAAAATAAGATTTGTAGGAGCCGACGTGAGGAGGCTCTAACTCAAAATTGAAAAAGTGAGACTCCTCACGTCGTCTCCGACACATAGAAATTGATGCAAAGAATTCTCGCCATCGCCTGGTTGACGTGGAAGGCCGCCTTCCGGTTCAAGTTGTTCCTTGTCATCGCGGTGCTGTTGATTCTGGCGGTGGTCGGTTTGCCGTTGTTGATCAAGGACGACGGCACGGCGCGCGGGTTCACGCAGATCATCTTGACCTACACGTTAAGCGCGATCACGGGACTGCTCGGCCTTTCGACGTTGTGGCTGGCGTGCGGCACGCTGGCGCGCGACATCGAGGAATGCCAGATCCAGGTGGTCGCGACGAAGCCGATTGCGCGCTGGCAGATCTGGCTGGGCAAGTGGCTGGGCATCATGTCGCTCAACGCGGCGTTGCTGGCGTTGACAGGTTCGTGCGTCTTCGGCCTGCTGCAATGGCGCGCGGGAAAACTGCCGGCGGCGGAACAGCAAATTCTCCGCGAACAGGTGCTGGTCGCGCGCGGTTCGGCGAAGGAAGCCAATAACGAGGCGGAAATCACATCGGAGACGGAGCGGATTTTGCAGGAACGCCTGCAATCCAGCCCGGTCGAAAAAGTGGACGTGCCGGAAGTGCGCAAACAAATCCGCGAACGCGTGAAGGCGGATTTTCAACTGGTGCCGCCGAGTTCTCCACGCGTCTGGCAGATTGACCTGGGCTTCGCGAAAAATTATCTGCGCGGGAAACCGCTCCAGCTCCGGGTGAAATTCAACTCCGCGCAGAAAAGTCCGTCGGGAACCTTCGTGGCCATGTGGCAGGTCGGCGTGCCGGAAAAAACACAGTTCTGGCGGAGCGAACCGATGAGCCTCGCGCCGGACACGTTCCATGAATTTGAGATTCCGCCGGATTTGTTCGACGCGGCCGGCGTGTTGACGATCACGTTTGCGAATCCCAACAACACGGCGTTGCTCTTCCCCCTGGATGATGGCATGGAGGTTTTGTATCCCGAAGGTGGCTTCCCGCTGAACTTCGCGCGCGGACTGGGAATCATCTTTTGCTGGATGGCGCTGCTGGCGGCGTTGGGTTTGATGGCGGCAAGTTTCCTGTCATTTCCAGTCGCGACCTTTTTTGCGCTGGCCATGCTGGTGGTCGGATTGTCGGGCAACACGCTCGCCGAATCGGTGGATTCCGGCTCAGTCGCGGCGGGCAACGAGGAGACCGGCCAGGCCGGACACTCGGCGGCGGACATGGTGCTGATTCCGGCTTTCAAGGGCGTGCTGGCGGTGATCAGCCTGGTCAAAAACTTTTCGCCGATTGATGCCTTGAGCAGCGGCCGCAGCATCACCTGGGGCGAACTCGGCGCGGCGTTCGCGCAGATTGTTCTGCTGCTCGGCGGCGGGCTGGGCATCATCGGCGTTATTCTTTTCAACCGGCGCGAACTGGCCACCGCACAGGGAACGCAATGAATTCGTCCGTCAAAAAAATTCTCCTGCTCGCGCTCGCCGCCGGGCTGCTCGCCGGTTCCGGCCAGTTGCAGAAGTCGTTGAACCACGACCGTGACACGCTGGGGCTGACCCACGCGGCGGTTTTGGAAAATGCGCCGCCGATGCTGGCGTTCACCACGGTCGCCCTCGGCGGCTTTCGCGGGTTGATCTCCAATTTTCTCTGGATGCGCGCGAATGACCTGCAGCAGGACGACAAATTTTTCGAGGCCGCGCAGCTCGCGGACTGGATCACGAAGCTGGAGCCGACGTTCACGCAGGTCTGGGTTTTTCAGGGCTGGAACATGGCCTACAACATCTCGGTGAAGTTCAAGGAAAACGGCCCCGGCGACTACTCCGACCGCTGGCGCTGGGTCGAGCGCGGCATCGAGCTTTTGCGCGACGACGGCCTGCGCTACAACCCGAACGACATTTTGATCCACCGCGAGCTCGCGTGGTTTTTTCAGCACAAGATGGGCGCGAACCTCGACGACGCGAACGTGTATTACAAAAGCGAGTGGGCGCGGGAAATGGCGCCATTCTTCGGCGCGAACGGAACCAACTTCACCGAACTGCTCTCGCCGCAAAGCACGAACGCCGCGGTGCTTCGCGAAAAATATAAAATTGATCCGGTGTTTGCCAAAACCGTGGATGACAAATACGGTCCGCTCGACTGGCGGCTGCCGGAGGCGCACGCGATTTACTGGGGCGCACTCGGTCTGGACGCGGCGGGTAAAAATCCCGACAAGGTCAAGCCGGACGATTTCATCACCCTGCGGCGCATCATCTACCAGTCGCTGCTACAGGCGTTTCATCACGGCCACATCATCGTTGATCCGTTCAGCCACAGCTATTCGCTCGGCCCGAACCTCAACATCGTTCCGCAGGTCAATGCCGCCTACGAGGAGATGATGAGCGAGGACGCGCAGAATCGCGACCATATCGAAAAGGCGCACCGGAATTTTCTGCGTGACGCCGTTTATTTCCTTTACGAAAACAACCGCATGGCCGAGGCGAACAAATGGTTCAAATATCTTGGCGAAAAATACCCCGACAAGCCGATCATCGAAAACCAGCCGGATTCGCTGCCGAAAAATCTGACGCTGGATGAATACGCCGTTGCCGTCGTGCAGATTGACATCGGCGAAACGTCGCAGGAACGTGTGACCTCCGCCGTGCAGGGCCTGCTGACGCGGGCTTACTACGAACTCGCCGTCGGCGAGAATGACCGCTACGAAAATTTCAAACGGCTCGCGAATAAAGTCTATCAGAATTATCAGGCCAAAACTTCCGGCTCCAAAGGCGACCAGCGCATTCCGCTCCCGCCTTACGACACGTTAAACCGCGCCATGATCAACGCCCTGCTTGACCCGGAAAAAGGCGCGCCTTACGCCGCGCGCGCCGTGCTGCGGACGCAACTGGGTCTGCCCGGTGAAACCATTCCCACCAACGCCCCGCCAGTCGCACCGAATGCCGTGGAAAGTGTCCCGACCAATTCCGCCGCGAAATAATTTCGACCGCCGCCGTTCGTTCGCGTAGTTTGATTTCCCTGTGACCAAGAAAAATTCCAGCCCCCGTCCGCTGCGCGTCGGTTTGATTTCACTCGGCTGCGCCAAAAATCTCGTGGACGCCGAAATCATGCTCGGCTCGCTGCTCAAGGGCGGTGTCGAAATCACGAATGACGCTTCGCAGGCCGACGCCCTCATCGTCAACACCTGCTCCTTCATTGACTCCGCGCAGGAGGAGAGCGTGGACACGATTCTTGAATCCGTCGAGTTGCGCGAGGCGAATCATCGCGGCCAGGCCGTCATCGTTTCCGGCTGTCTCTCGCAGCGGTTCCGCGACGAACTCCCCAGGCTCATGCCCGAAGTGGACGCGTTCATGGGCATTGATCAAGTCGCGCAAGTCGGCGACATCGTGGGCAAGGCCATTGCCAACCGCGCGGAGAAAACTGGCAATGAAAAATTCAAAATTCAAAATTCAAAAACGAAAATTTCCGCGCGCCTGACGGAATTGGAAAAAAACCGCGACGTTTCCGCCCACGAAAAGGAAGAATCGCTGCGCGGCTCGGATAAATTCGGCAAGACCAAAACTGTCGTTGCGCCACAATCCGCAATCCGTAATCCGCAATCGCCAATTTTGGACGTGACCGCGCGCCCGGTGTTCATCCCCGATTTCGCGACGCCGCGTTTCCGCCTGACGCCAAAGCGTTTTGCGTATTTGAAGATCGCCGAGGGCTGCAACCATCCGTGCAGCTTCTGCATCATTCCACGGATGCGCGGCTCGCATCGCAGCCGCACGCAGGCCGACATCGTCAAGGAAGCCAAGGCGCTCATTGCTGACGGCGTGAAAGAAATCAATCTCATTTCACAGGACTCGACTTATTACGGACTCGATTTGCGCCCGAACCATTCGCGCGCGATTTCGTCGCCGGAGAAATTTTCCGCCGCCGCCAAATCGCTGGCCGCCGATGCCACGACCATTTGCACGCTGCTGCGCGAACTAAATTCGCTCAAGGGCGATTTCTGGATTCGCCTGCTCTACACGCATCCGGCGCATTGGACGGACGAACTCATCTCGACCATCGCCAAATGCCCGAAAGTCGCGCGCTATGTGGACATCCCGCTCCAGCACATCCACGAAAACATGCTCGAACGGATGCGGCGCGAGACTTCGCAGCAATACATCGTTGACCTCATCAAACGCATCCGCGCCGGCATT
>DMQW01000364.1 GCA_003455565.1 Limisphaerales bacterium | reverse complement strand
TGGCAGATGGGCGCGGCTTCGAGTGAACGTGAAGAAGCCACTTCGCCGAGAATCGCCACCACGCCGTCGCTCGAAATCAATTTCCGCACGACCGTCGCCGACTGGCCGGCCTGCGACTGGTTGTCCTCGGTGAGCAGTTGAATTTTTTTACCCAGCACGCCGCCGCTGGCGTTGAGTTCGTCCACGGCGAGCTGCGTGCCTTTGTGCGACGACTGGCCGAACGTGGCCTCGCTGCCGGTCAACGAGGCATACTCGCCGACCTTGATGGTGTCGCCGCCAGACTGGTCGGCGGGCTTGCTGCAGCCGGTGAGAAAAAGTGAAACCGCCACGGCGGCCAGAAATTGTCCACGCCAGATTTTCATGTTTGCTCCAAAGGTTTGCATTGTGATTTTTGCACGCCACCCACGCGCTCACGGCAGGCTAGATAATCCGCTGGCGGCTTTCAACCTTGTTTCCGGCGTTACCATTTTGGACAGGCTTGAAAAGGGGAAATTATGTTCGAAGGGCCAACTGAACTAGAACGCACGGGACAGCTCGATAACAATCAAGAGATGCCCATTGAACATTGGGAAGACTACTCGGCAGACTTTTCATCATGCGGCTGCCGACGCCGGGAGACCGCAGCCGCGAGTCCGTTTTGATAAGCCGATTTCATCGCACAGTGTTGCGGGTTTAAATTGTTTCGTGCCGCCGCGTGCCAGGCATCCGCCTCGGAGATGAACTTGTCCGCCTCCCGCTCGCTGACAAATTTAACCTCACCATCGGAAAACGCTACCGGCGAACCGGCATAGGTGATGTAGAAACTGGCGCTCATCGTCCGGCCTCCACGGTATCCGAGAACTCCACCCCGTCGTCCCTGAGTTTTTTCCGGACGGCTTCGCGGAGAAAAGTGCTCTTGTCGCGTTTCGGCGCCCGGCGAATCCACTCTTCAATCCGGTCCAAAAGACCTTCCGGCACATAACCACCAAGCATCCGGCCGTTTCTCTTCAAATTTGCATTCACCTTTTTCGAGCGATTCGACATGGCATTCACATTTGTTGACAAAGTTTTAACAAGGTGTGTAACACCGTCAATGATTATTCTTGAGTATTTTATGATAAAGGTGTTTAACAGTGGCGTGCCTGATAAGCGTCATCCAAATAAAAAGTTCGTCGGGAGCTGGGTTCCGATGGGTTTGGCGGCCGGGGTTGAGACCTGGCTCAAGCGTCATCCCCAAAAGGACCGCACAGAATTTATCATTACTGCGGCCCTCAAGCTGCTGGAGGCGGATGGCATCATTGTGGAACTGCCACCCGAAACGGCCAAAGGCAGGCCGCGTCAGGAACTCCCCAAAGAAGCCTATGATTATGTGAGGGAAACCTCGACGCCTTACGTCATCAAAAAGAAAAAGTGAATGCCGTTTGGGATTGTCACCGGTCTTTCACGCCGCCCAATCCACCCTGCCGCTCCGCCGCAAATTTATTTGACAGCTTCGCGCTTCTTACCTACCGTTCGGTAAGTTTTTATGGCCAAGCCTGTGAACCATTCCGACACCCGGCAGCAACTGCTGCGCGCCGCGCTCAAACATTTTGCCAACAGCGGCTACGCGGCCACGTCGGTGCAGCACATCGTGGACGACGCCAAATTGTCCAAGCCGGCGCTGTATTATCATTTCAAGGACAAGGCCGGCTTGTTTCAGGCGCTGGTGCATGAGGCGCATGACGAACGTTACCGGCTCCTCTGCGCGGCGGCGGAAAACAATGCTGGCATCCGCGCGCAGCTTGAGGCCGCGCTCACCGCGCTGTTCGCCTACTTCCGCGAAAACCGTGAGCTGATGCGGATTTCCTTCGCCACCATGTTCGCCGCGCCGGGCGAGGTGCCGGAGGACGCCGCCTGCGCGGAAAAGTGCGAGCGCAATTTTGAATTCGTCCATTCGCTCATGAAGCTTGCGCAGAAAAACGGCGAACTGGACAACCAGTTTGACAGCCAGGAACTGGCGTTCGGCTTTTATGGGACGGCCAATTTTCATCTCGTCGGCCATCTCGTCTGCGAGGATTGCCAGCCGGACCAGTTGACAGCGAAACGGATTGTGGAATTGTTTCTGGCCGGTGCCGGCCCGAAGCTGGATAAAGTTAAAAAGCAAACCAAGGTGAAAAAATGACACGGAAATTATTCATCGGAATCGTGATTGTATTGGTGGTAGGCGGCGGACTCGCGGCGGTGAAAACCATGCAGATCAAAACCATGATCGCAGCCGGCGCGTCCTTTGCCCCGCCCCCGGAAACCGTCGCGTCTGCCGTGGCGCAGGCGGAAAAATGGCCGGAAACCATCCCGGCCGTCGGCTCGGTGAACGCCGCGCAAGGCGTGACGGTAGCGCCGGAAATCGCCGGCACGGTCAGCGAAATCGCCTTTGAATCCGGGGCCACGGTGAAGCAGGGTGATCTGCTGGTGAAACTGGATTCGTCGTCGGAAGCGGCGCAGTTGCGCGCGGCTGAAGCCCAGGTGGACTGGGCCAGGATCAGTGCCGAGCGGCTGCGCAAATTGCAGGCGGACAAAACGGTTTCCCTGTCGGAACTCGATCAGGCGGAAGCCGCCTTGAAACAAGCCAGCGCCAACGCCGACACCATCCGCGCGACGATTGAAAAGAAAACCATCC
>DMQW01000407.1:7753-9378 GCA_003455565.1 Limisphaerales bacterium | reverse complement strand
GGTGAAATTGGTTTTTTGAAAATTGCGTCAAGTGATTCGGCCAATCGTGCGCGTGGTGCGTTGCGGTCAGCGGGCGTGTCTTTGTAGCCGTCGGGAATCCACACGTTCGTCACGCAGGTCTTGCCGAGCGCCTTGCCCATCGCCGCGCCGATTTCGCGCGAGCGGATGCAATGCTCAATCCAAAACTTACGAATGTTTTTATCCGTGTGCGACAGTGTGAAACCATCGACGGCTTTCGGATGCGAGAAACACGTCGGATTGAAGTCGAGGCCGAGTCCGTTTTTCTTCGCCCAAGAAATCCAATTCTTGAAATGCTCCGGCGCGATTTCGTCACGGTCAACTTTTTTACCACCGAACTCGCCGTAGAACGCGTGCAAATTCAAACGATGTTTTCCGGGAATGAGCGAATACGCTTTTTCCAAATCGGCGCGAAGTTCGTCCGGCGTGCGCGCTTTGCCGGGATAATTTCCGGTGGCGACGAGTCCGCCGCCCAGCGTGCCGCCGAAATTTTCAAAACCGCCGACGTCGTCGCCCTGCCAGCAGTGCAGCGAGATGGGGATTTGGGAAAGGGTTTTCAGCGCGTGCTCCACGTCCACGCCAAGACCGGCGTAACGTTCCTGGGCCAGCGAAAAGGATTTTTCAATGCTCATGGCAGATAAAATTAAATACGGGATTTTGCCCGCGCAGACTATCACGCAAATACGGGGCGGCAATCCCCAATTCTGGCTAGGTTTTCAAAGCGGTGCTAAAGCAACCGCACTCCAGACGCTTCGCGTTTGCCGGGTGTCAGCAAACCTCGCGGAGCGTCTGGACTGCGGCGGTTCACCGCCGCTTTTGCGCGAGACAACCAAGCGTGTTTTTCAAACCTACGGCGCAATTGACAGATTTTCCCAGCGCACACTCCACTGGCCGTTGTCAGGAAAGCCGGGGGCATTCTTTTTCGGCGCGCCATCCCAACCAGCGGCCATCAGCGCAGCGGCATAAAGCAAACCGCCGTTCGCGGGCAGATAAATCGTCAGGCCGGGGCGTTGGTAAACGTGGCCGTTGAGGCCGTAATGATTTTTCGGCGTATCAAGCAGCAGCGCGTCAATCGCGCGTTCCGGCTCGCCGAGGCGCGCGGCGGTCATTGCCAGCATCGGATAATCCCAGCCCCAGGTGTGCGGCCAGTTCCAATTTTTCCAGACCCAGTCGAACGTATTTTGCATCGTCGCAAAATTGATTTCCGGGCCGGGCACAAAGCTCAACGCGCCGACGACCGACGGATGATCCGCGTTCCATTTCGGGTTCGTGTAGGAATCCGGCGTCGTCTCGGTAAAAAGATATTTGCCGTCGGCCACTGGCGGTTTGGCGAGGCCGCGCAAAACGGCGTCCCACTTTTCAACGCGCGACTGGCCGAGCCGTTGACGCCAGTTTTGCGCGGTTTCCAAACCCCAGCGCCAGTAAGTCAGCTCGAACGTCGGGTTGAACGTTTTATCCTTCGGGAAAATTTCCTGCGCGCATTGCAGCACCGGGCCGAGAACGTAACGCTTCGTCTGCTCGTCCCATGTCGCGTAGCTTGCCATGAAATTCGCCGTCTGAAAAATGATGTCGCGGTATTTTTCCAGCGTGGCTTGGTCGTGATGTTC
>DMQW01000407.1:3616-7433 GCA_003455565.1 Limisphaerales bacterium | reverse complement strand
GGCGAAGGCGATTCCGCGCCGCTGGGACTCGTCATCTTCGGCCAGCGCGCCCCGGCGTAGCCTTGCTTCTTCGCCGTGCCTTCCGCGCGCGGCAGAATTTTCTGGTAATAGGCGAGACTGCGTTCCAGCAGCGGCAGCCGGTTCCACAATGCAAAGTGCGCCTCGTGCCACCAGTGCATTTCGAGGTGGAACTTGCCTTCCCAGGTGTTGTAGGTCAGCCCGGTTTCCTGCGGCGGATTGCTGCCCGCGTCCTGAATCGCGGTCAGGTATTGCGATAAAACGATTCGGCGTTCGAGTTCAAACCAGCGCGCGTCTTTGCTGCCGGACAAATCAATCGCGCCGCCGGTCTGCCAAAACGAATTCCAGTTTTTCTGTGCCGCGCGTTGCGATTGCGCGAAGGTTGGCAAATCTTTTGCAAGAAATTTCGTCGGCGAAAATGCGCAGCCGAATTCCAGTTCGTCCGCTTTCCCCTCACCCTGACCTTCTCCCGCCGGGAGAGGGGACAGCCGTTGTCCGTCTTTTAAAAATTCGTTGGTCGTGGAGTTGAAGCCAGCCGCAGCTTTGCCTTGAGCCGGGGAACGATTATCCCTTTCCCCACGGGAGAGGGCCGGGGTGAGGGAAAACCCAATTTCAAACTGATGCTTCGCGGTTTTCTTCAGCGTCGCACCACGCGTCCAGCTTGCCGCTGCGAAATAAACATCGTTGTCCAGTTTGCGATGAAACTCCGCTTCGTTCGGATGCGGCTGCGACAAAACCGTTTCGTGCGCATCTGGCTTGCTCCAGTCCGCCGTCGCCGTTTCGCCCGTGCCGTAGGGAAAATGGATTTGTATCGCGAGCCGTCCGGCTTTCAGCAGCGGCGATTTCACGCGCACGGCAATCGCATCTAGTTTCGGATCGCAAACGGTTTCAACGTCCACCGGTTCACCATCGAATTTGAAATGGCTGATGATTTCGCCGTTCCACAAATCCAGTTTCTGTTCGATGTCCGCCAAATCATTCGTCTGCGCGGGCGAACCATCGGCGTGTTTGAGGACAAAACCGATTTGTCCCAAGTGCAGCCGGTGCGGATTAGCGCGGAGCCATTTGATTTCCGGCGTCTGCTGGTTGTGCGGCACGTCGGCGTAAGGCACGGGCCGGCCGAGAAGATTGGTGTATTCCTTGAATTGAAAATGGTCAATGTCCCAGCCGTTCGTGTTCGGAATCGTGTGCCAGCCCCAATCCGACAACGTGCCCAGCGGCGTGGTCTTTTCAAACGCTTCGGGAAAAGTTTGCAGGCCGGTCACATCCACGGTGAAACAAAATTCACCATTGCCGACGCTCAACGGATTGTTCGCATCGAACTGGTGCAACTCGACATTGTGCCGCGTGACCAGCGCGTGCCGGTCAATCGGCGCGGACCGGGCCGTTGCCGTCAGCAGCAGCAACAAAGTCGTCAGACGAAGCGCTGCCGGGATTCGGGTGTGCATATTGATGGACGCAAAATCAAGGAAAGCCCGTCATAAAACAAGTCGGATGAAAGGCTGACCCAGTGGCGCTCACGTCATTCAGTAAAAAACTTTGTCGGATTTTCCGTGGCGCGGTTGTTTAATGGTTGAGATGCACGAAAAGTCCGACGTCCAACTGCTCCGCGACTACGCCGAAGACGGCCACGAAGCCGCCTTCCGTGAACTGGTCACGCGCCACGCGGATTTCGTTTTTACCGCCGCGCTGCGGCAGGTGAATTCGCCCGACCTTGCCGGCGACATCGCCCAAGGCGTCTTCACCGATCTCGCCCGTAAGGCGCGACCGCTGGCGGAGCAGATGCCGGGTTCACTCGCCGGCTGGCTGCACCGCAGCACGCGCTACGCGGCGCTCAACCACTTGCGCGACACCCGCCGTCGGCTCGCAAACGAAAGACAAGCCATGGAACAACTCCTCATCAATTCCGAATCCGCCCCGGACTGGGAACGCATCCGCCCCGTGCTCGACGAAGCACTGGACAGCCTCGGCGACGAAGACCGCGAAGCCCTCCTATTGCGCTATTTCAAGAACCAGGATTTCCGCGCCGTCGGCCTCGCGCTCGGCATCAGCGACGACACCGCGCAAAAGCGGGTCAGCCGCGCCGTGGAACGCCTGCGCGAATTTTTCTCGAAACGCAACGTGACCATCGGCGCGAGCGGACTCGTGGTTTTGATTTCCGCCAACGCCATTCAAGCCGCGCCCGTTGGACTCGCCGCCACGATTTCCGCCGCTGCGATTTTAGCCGGAACTGCCGTTCACACTTCAACCATAATTGCCGCAACCAAAGCCATCGCCATGACCACACTCCAAAAAACTCTCATTACCGCCACCGTTGCCGTGCTGGCCGGCGCGGGAATCTACGAAGCCCGCCAAGCCGCGCAACTGCGTGACCAAGTCCAGACGCTCCAGCAAGCGCAAGCGCCGCTGGCGGAACAAATCCAGCAGCTTCAGAGTAAGCTAAATGACACGACCGACCGCATGGTCGGATTGAAAGAGGAATTGGCGAGCGCGAAGAAGAACACCGCAGAACTGCTCAAATTGCGAGGCGAAGTTGGTCGCCTCAAGGCAGAGGCAGAATCGGAGGAGGCGCGCTATGCTGGATATATTGTTCGGGATATAAACATGATCAGAAACTATTTTGAACAAAATCCAAAAACAAAAACGCCTGAACTTCAATTTCTGTTCAAAGATGAATGGGTCAGGGTGGCGGCAAGTTCGAGAATAGGTGTTTATGGCGTTGATCAAGACAAAGCCTGCCGCCATGACGCCAGTGAACTTCGCAGTCTTGCCGACCGTGTTGCTGGCGATATGTTTTTAAACGCGCTGGCACAATATAAAGAAAACAATAATGGCCAGTTCCCGGCTGATCTCGGCCAGTTGAAATCGTATCTGAAGCGATCTGAGAACCGGCCAGATTCGCAGCTTCCAATCGAAGACATAGACGCACTTTTAGGCCGATGGGAGATCGTTCCGGCTGATCAAGTCAGGGGAATGATTGCCGGAGGAGACATGGTGATAACACAGAAAGCTGCCGTGGACGACCTTTTTGATAATAGCGTCGTGGTGGGAAAAGGTTTGGTTTTCCGTCCCTTTGTCGAGATGGACACATTTGATATGCTTGCGCCTGTCCGGAATGCTTACAAGGCGGCAAGAGGAACTTTACCCTCTGATTTGGCAGATTTACAACCTTACGCCACGACTCCTGAACAAAAGGCTGCAGTTGATAGAATTATTCAGAGCAAAAGATGGGATTGGCCAACAACCGCACAGCAATAAAGAAGAATATCCTTTGCGAGTGGTATCCTTCACTATGGCGGTTCAATTTCACGGTTCAAAACGCCTTCGCCGCGATGTCGCGACACCGGAACGGTTCACTTCGATTCGAGGGTGATGTTCATGTCCATCTTCATGTCCATGGTCTGCTTCTGCTGGCCGACGTTCATGTCCATGATGACTTCGGTCTTTTCGGCGAGGGTTCCCGACACGGGCATGATGCGGCCCAGGTCAAATGTGCTGCTGCCGGTTCCGTTGCCGGTCATTTTGGTGAGGTCAACTTTCAAGCCGGGCATCGCAGGATTTTGAATCTTCTGGTTGGCGGCATTCTGCGTGATGGTGCTGCGGAGGGTGAGGCGGTCGCCTTCAATGGCGATGAGTTCGTAATGGAGGTTCTGGTCAATCGTCATGCCCTGCGACTTGATCCGGGTCTGGTATTCCCACTTTGCGCCGGGGCCGACGGCTTCTTCGGGCAGCGGGGTTGAAGAGCTGGAAAAAGATTCTTTCATCTGATCCATGGTCTTGCTCATCTGCGGGTCGGCGG
>DMQW01000407.1:0-3402 GCA_003455565.1 Limisphaerales bacterium | reverse complement strand
ATCGTGTAGGTGATGTCGCCAGCGTCGGAAATGTCCTTCACCCCAAAGTCCATGGTCATCAGCATCGCCGGCATGTCCATGGCCGGCATCTCTTTGCCGGCGGCGGACGTGGTCATCGCCATTTTCATGGTCATGATCACTGTCTGCTGGTCGCCGACGCGGGGATGCAGGTGCAGCACGGTTCGCGGCTCACTGCCGGCGTCGAGCAGTTTCACCGGCGACTTCGGAGCGGGCGCGGCTTCTTTTTTGACGGCGGTGGCGGCGGTGTTGTTTTCAGGAGCAACGGTTTTCGCCGACGTGGCGGCAAGTTTTTCGGCGAGATAATTCAGCCGGAAGGAAACGGTCTTGATGTTCCAAGCCGGATTCTCCCGCTGAAACTGTGCCAACGCCAATTGCGCCTCCGCATATTTGGCGTGCGCCTGACTGGTCTGGCCACCCGCGCTCAACGTATCGGCCTGACCCATGATGCCGTAGATGACCAGATAATCTTTGTCCTGTGCGTCCGCGCGCGCCGCACAGAACGTCAGCAGCACCAGCATGATCCAGACGGCAGACCACTTTCTGTGGGCGGACAACGGCAAATTCACGCCAGCAACGACCGGGACAATCTGATCAGTAGTGTTCATGCACGGCACGTTAAAGAGTGGTCGAAGAACGTCAAACAAAAATGCTGCGACCAGCCGGCGGTAGGTGACAAGTGTGGTCGGGCGGTGGCACCTGCGCGCCGTTGAGCTTTTCATTTGGATGGATTGGTTCTATTATCGGCAAAGCAAACGCAAAAAACATTCGAAATCATATGGCAAAATTATTTCTCGGACTCGATTCCAGCACGCAAAGCTTGAGCGCCGTGGTCATTGACCTCGATACGCGCAAGGTGGTTTACGAAAAATCGCTCAACTTCGACCGCGCGCTGCCGCAATACAAAACGCAAAACGGCGTGCTGCCGAATCGCGACCCGCTCGTCAAACACAGCTCGCCGCTGCTCTGGGCCGACGCGCTCGATTTGATTTTTGCAGAAATGAAAAAGGACAGCGTCGCGCTCGGCGAAATCCTCGCCATCAGCGGCAGCGGCCAGCAGCACGGCTCGGTTTATTTCAATGAGCGGATTGACGCTGCGCTGGCGAATTTGGATCCGCAAAAAACTTTGGTGGAAAATCTGCGCGGCGTTTTCGCGCGCAAAACTTCGCCCATCTGGATGGATTCCTCGACCGCCGCCGAGTGCGCCGAGATCCGCAAAAAACTCGGCGGCATCAAATACACCGCGTCGCGCACCGGCTCGGATACGTTCGAGCGTTTCACCGGGCCGCAGATCCGCAAGTTCGCCAAGACCGAACCCAAGGCTTACGCGAAAACGGCACACATCGCGCTCGTCAGTTCGTTCATGGCGTCGCTGCTCGCGGGAAAAATCGCGCCGATTGATTTTGGCGACGGCGCGGGCATGAACCTGATGGACATCCACCGAAAAGTTTGGGATACGGATGCGCTCAAGGCGACCGCGCCAAATTTAAAGAAAAAACTGCCGCCGCTCGCCGCCTCGGGAAAAGTCATCGGCCCGGTCAGCGCGTATTTCGTCAATAAATACGGCCTGAATCCCGCCGCGCTCGCGACCGCCTGGACCGGCGACAATCCGGCGAGCGTCATCGGCCTCGGCCTCATCAAGCCCGGCCAGGTCGCCATCAGCCTCGGCACCAGCGACACGTTTTTTGGCTCGATGGAAAAATGCCAGACCGACGAGAACGGCGAAGGCCACGTCTTCGGTTCGCCGACCGGCGGCTATATGACGTTGATCTGTTTCAAGAACGGTTCGCTCGCCCGCGAAAAAATCCGCGAACTTTACGGTATTGCCGGCTGGAAACAATTCGGCGAACTGCTCAAGCAAACCAAGCCCGGCAACGACGGCGGGATTTTATTGCCGTGGTTTGAAGCGGAAATTGTTCCGCGCGTCAACCAGCCGGGCGTTCACCGTTTTGATCTCGACGAGAAAAATGTCGCCGCAAATTGCCGCGCGATTTTTGAAGCGCAGATGCTGTCCATGCGGCTGCACTCGCAATGGATGAATGTGTCGCCGAAAAAAATCTACGCGACTGGCGGCGCGGCGAACGACCGCGCGCTGTTGCAAGTGCTGGCCGACGTGATGAACTGCCGCGTGCTGCGGATCGAAGTTTCCAAGAGCGCCGCGCTCGGTGCCGCATTGCAGGCCGCGCACGGCTGGCTCGTCGAATCTGGCGCGCAACCAAAGTGGGAAAAGCTTGTTGCCGGTTTCTGCAATCCAATTCCGAACAGTGAAATCCGCCCGGACAAAAAGTCCGCACGGATTTACGACCAGCTTGTCGAAAAATACGCCGCGTGCGAACGCGAGGCGCTGGAATCAATTTAGTTTCAATTTTATCGGCCGTTCCACTGAATCGTCTGGTCTTTCTTGGTCTTGATGAATTTGGTTGTTTCGCCATAACGCAGGTGGCAAGGATTCCCGGCGAGCGATTTTACATTCACTGAAACAAGTTTCCCGTCCTGCCACACGAGATCCACCTCGAAGCCGCCGCGCGCAAGAAGACCTTTCACGCTGCCGGTCGGCCACGCTTTTGGCAGCGCGGGCAAAAGTTGAATTTCATCGTTCTGGCTTTGCAGCAGCATTTCCGCGATGCCGGACGCACCGCCGAAATTGCCGTCAATCTGGAACGGCGGATGCGCGTCGAACATGTCGGGATAGGTGCGTGCCGGACTCAAAAGAAATTCCAAAATGCTGAACGCGTGGTCGCCGTCGTGCAATCGCGCCCAGAGGTTGATGCGCCAGGCCGTGGCCCAGCCGGTCGCCTGGTCGCCGCGAATCTCCAGCGACTTTTTCACGGCGGCGGCGAGTTCGGGCGTGGTGCGCACATCAATCTGCGCGCTGGGATAAAGTCCGTAGAGATGCGAGACGTGGCGATGGTGAATCTCTTTCGCCTGCACATCCCAATCCTTGAGCCATTCCTGCAATTGTCCTGCCGAACCGATTTGCAACGGCGCGATTCGCGCGCGCGTGGCGGCAAGCTGCTCGGCAAATTGTTTGTCCGTGTCCAGAATTTCCGAGGCGCGGATGCAGTTGGCAAACAGGTCGCGCAGGATTTCCAAATCCATCGCCGGCCCGGCACAGATGCTGGTGTTTGCTTCAGGATGTTTATTTTCCGGCGAGAGCGACGGGCAAGTGACGAGCCAGTGATGCGTTGGTTCTTCGACGAGCGTGTCGAGGAAGAATTGCGCCGCGCCTTTCATGGCCGGATAAATCTGTTTTAGATATTTTTTGTCGTCAGTGAACAGATAATGTTCCCACAGATTCTGGCAGAGCCATGCGCCGCCCATCGGCCACATGCCGGAACCGGGGCCATCCACCGGCGCAGTCGCGCGCCACAAATCCGTGTTGTG
>DMQW01000114.1 GCA_003455565.1 Limisphaerales bacterium | reverse complement strand
CAGCCGAGGTTGCGGGCGAATTCCACGCCCGCCGCGCTGGAAATAGTCATCTGCGTCGAGGCGTGGATCGGAAAATCCGGCGAGAGCGAACGGATCAATTTGCAAATTCCCACGTCCTGCACAATCGCCGCGTCCACGCCCGCCGCGATGATGGCGCGCAGATAATTTTCCGCGCCGGCGAGTTCATTCTCAAAAACGAGCGTGTTGAACGTGACGTAGCCTTTGACGCCGCGCCGATGGAGAGATTCCATCAGCTTCGGCAGATCTGCCTCGGTGAAATTGTGGGCGCGCATCCGGGCGTTGAACTTGTCGAGGCCAAAATAAATCGCGTCCGCGCCGTTTTCGACGGCGGCCTTGGCGCACTCCCAATCGCCGGCGGGAGCGAGCAGCTCGGGCAAATGACGAATTTCATTTTGCGAAATTCGTTCAGCCGCCGGTTCAAGTTGGACGTTGTCGTTCATTTCCATTCTACATCTTTACCACGAAGCCGCGAAGGACAAAGCCTCTTTGTTCAGCCGGGCACTGCAAAATTCATTTTTCAACTGTGTTTATCTGTGTTTATCTGTGGCTGAAAAATGATTCATTCCACCGCCATCATTCATCCGAAAGCGAAACTGGATTCCTCGGTTCATGTCGGGCCGTATGCCGTGATTGATGCGGGCGTGGAGCTGGGCGCGGATTGCGTGGTCGGTCCGCACGTTTATCTGACGGGCAAAACGAAGATCGGCGCGGGCAATAAATTCCACGCGGGCTGCGTCATCGGCGATGCGCCGCAGGATTTGAAATACCAGGACGAGCCGACGAATCTCCGCATCGGCGACCACAATGTTTTCCGCGAACATTTTACGGTGAACCGTTCCACCAGGCCGGACGGAACCACCATCATCGGCTCGCATAATTTTTTTATGGCGAACGGCCACGTCGGCCACAACTGCGAACTGGGCGATCATATTATCATGGCCAATGGCGTGTTGCTCGCGGGTCATGTCACGGTGCAGGATCGTGCATTCATTTCCGGCAACTGCCTCGTCCACCAGTTCACGCGCATTGGCACGTTGACGATGATGCAAGGTGGGGCGGCCATCAGCCAGGATTTGCCGC
Organism: Limisphaerales bacterium; assembly: GCA_003455565.1. GTDB lineage: Bacteria > Verrucomicrobiota > Verrucomicrobiia > Limisphaerales > UBA11358 > UBA11358. The sequence goes on along the minus strand of DMQW01000114.1, from coordinate 11,279 downwards.
CGTTCACCATCGCGACCGGCGTCAACACGATCTGCGGACTGAATTTCATTGGCCTGCGGCGCGCGGGATTTTCGGCGGAGCAACGGCTGGAATTGAAACAGCTTTATAAATTTCTTTTTCGCAGCGGAAAAAATTTTCGCATCGCCATCGTCGAGGCGCAGGAAAAATTCACCAGCCCCGGCGCGAAAATCATGTTAGAATTTGTGGCGGCGGCAAAACGCGGGGTGTGTTCCGACCCCGGCGCGTCCGCCCGCGACAACGAAGAGGAATAAAATGAACTATAAAATCATCGGCACCGACGGCAAAACTTACGGCCCGGCCGGCGCAGAACAAATCCGCCAGTGGCTCGCGCAAGGCCGCGTGGACACCCGCACGGCGGTTTTTGTGGACGGCGCGAGCGAGTGGACATTCATCGGCCTGCTGCCGGAGTTTACCAAAGAAAAATCCGGCTCGCCGCCGGTCATCGCGTCGCTCAAGCCCGGCGCGGTTCAAAAAACCAACGGCTTTGCCACGGCGGGTTTCGTCTGCGGCCTCCTTTCCTGGGTGTGTTGCTGCGGCTGTCCGTTCAACATACTCGGCCTCATTTTTTCCATCGTCGCGCTGGTGCAAATCGGCTCCGCAGTCGAAAAGCAGGAAGGACGCGGGCTCGCCATCGCCGGGCTGATTTGTTCCGCCGTGAGTTTGTTGTTGAGCATGGGCCTTGGCATCGTTGATCTCGCCTTGAGACCGCATAATATTATGTGGCGCCTCAACCAGTTTTGAATGGACTCCGCACCGCCAAAAATTTCTGCGCCGCCGTCGCCCGGATGGGTCGCGGGAATTATTTTGGCGGTGACGGCGCTGGGCGTTGCAGGCACAATTTTTTTCTTCAACCCGGCGACGCAAAAATTTTATCCCGGCTGCACCTTCCACAAATTGACCGGGCTGAACTGCCCCGGCTGCGGCATGACGCGGGCGGCTTATGCCTTGCTGCACAGACAATTTACCACCGCGCTGCGCGACAATGCGCTGTTCGTTTTTGCGCTGGCAGCATTGGCGATTCGTGGCGCGTGGTTCGCTGTGAAACGGTTTCGTGGCCGCCCGAACAGAGATTTTTTCCCGGCAAAACTCCTCTGGCCGCTGCTCGTCGGCGCGTTGGTTTTTACCGTGTTGCGGAACCTGCCCGCGTTCGCGTTTCTTTCGCCGTGAGATTTCGCTTTTGCGGGCGCACGTCGTCGTGTTCAATCAGTGTTCTATGAGCCAGACACATCCTCTGACCACCACCGCGTTTGAACTGCCCGGTTATCGCACGACCAAATCGTTCGGCGTCGTGCGCGGCATAATCGTGCGTTCGCGCTCGGTCATCGGCAACATCGGCGCGAGCATCCAGTCAATCTTCGGCGGCAACATCACGCTCTACACAAATCTCTGCGAGCGTGCCCGCGAGGACACGTTCAACCAGATGCTCACGCACGCGGGCGAACTCGGCGCGAACGCCGTCATCGGCGTGCGCTACGACGCGACGGAGATCGCCCCAGGCATTACCGAAGTGTTGTGCTACGGCACGGCGGTATTCGTTGAGAAAATAAATTGAGCCAGCGATGAAGGCGTTGAGCGCAGACAGTTTTCTCGCACGGCTGCTGGGCAGACTGGCGGTGGCGGTGTGCCGTCACCCGCGCTGGTTTGTTTATCCGCAAATTGTTTTGTTCCTCGCGAGCATTGCGGTCACGGTGGTGTTTTTGCAGTTCGACACGGACCGAAATAATCTGGTCGGCGGGAACCAGCTTTACCACCACAACTACCTCGAATTTCAAAAGGAATTTCCGCAGCAGGAAGATCTGGTCGTCGTCGTGGAAAGTGAAAACACCGAGAAAAACCGGCAGTTCGTCGAGCGGCTCGGCGTGCGGCTGGAGGCGGAGACCAATCTTTTCAAGGACGTTTTTTACAAGGGCGACCTGACGATAATGGGCGCGAAGGCGTTGTTGTTCGTGCCGGAAAATGATCTTGCCAGCCTGCGCGACACGTTGAAGGAAGATCTGCCGTTCATCCAGAAATTTTCGCAGACGACGAACCTCGTTTCGCTTTTTGAACTGGTGAACCGGCAGTTCCGCACCGCGCCGCGCGAGCAGAATGCGCAGACAGATTCGCTCGTGAAATCGCTGCCAGCGCTGGAACGGATCATCCAGCAGGCGCGCGAAAGCCTGGCCCGCTCCGGCACGCCGCCGTCGCCGGGCGTCACGGCGCTGTTCAATGCGGGCGAAGAAGCGGCGTCGGAAAGCTACATCACGTTCAACAAAGGAAAAATTTTTCTCGTCACCGCGCACGCCCCGAGCGACGGCTTGAACAATGACGCGGTCGAGCGCATCCGGCAATTGGTCGGCGAAACAAAAAAGGAAGTCGTCGGCGTGAACGCAGGCCTGACGGGCGAACCGGTTTTGGAACACGACGAGATGGCGCAGTCGCAAAAAGACACGACGGTGGCAGGCGTGGTGTCGCTGATTTTGTGCGCCATCATTTTTATTTACGGCTACAACGAAACGGGACGGCCGATCAAGGCGATCCTTTGTCTGCTGGCCGGGCTGGCCTACACTTTTGCGTTTGCGACGCTGACGGTCGGGCATCTGAACATTTTGACGATCACGTTTCTACCAATGTTGATCGGGCTGGCGATTGATTTTGGCGTGCATTTGATCACGCGTTACGAGGAGGAATTGCGCCACGGCAAAACGGCAGAAGCAGCGTTGATGAAGGCGATGGTCTTCACGGGCCAGGGAATTTTTACCGGCGCGCTGACCACGGCGGGCGCGTTTGCGGCGATGGCGTTCACGGATTTCAAAGGCATCCGCGAGATGGGCATCATCTGCGGCGGCGGGCTGATGGTGTGTCTGGTGCCAATGCTGACGCTGCTGCCAGTGTTGCTGTTGCGCGGGCGGCAGAACGTGATTGACCATAAAATTCACGAGGATGAAAAGCGGGCGCGGATTGAAAATATCTGGCTCTCCCGCCCGGTTTTGGTGACCGCCATCATCGTCGTGACGTGCGGGCTGGCGGCGTCGCAACTGCGCAAAGTGAAGTTCGATTACAATTTGTTGAACATGCAGAGCGCGGGTTTGCCGGCGGTGGTGTATGAACAAAAGCTGATTGATTCGGCGGACAAATCCGTGCTGTTCGGCGCGGTGGTGGCCGATAATCTCGACGAGGCCGTGCGGCTGGAAAAACAGATCCGCACGCTGACGAACGTCGTGGCGGACGTGGAGTCCATCGCGGGTTTTTTGCATCAGGAACAGAACACAAAACTGAAGCTGATTTCCGAAATCAAAGGCCTGGTCGCGCCGCTGCAATTCAACGTGCCGGATCTGCGCCCGGTGGACGTGGATGCGTTGAGCCGGACGCTGTATTCATTTTCTGGTTATGCCGGGCTGGCGCGTGGCGAAGTGGGGAACAGTGATCCAGAATTGACGAAGCAGTTCGCATCGCTGCAAAACACCATCCAGGATTTTCGCAAGGCGATGCTGGCGGGCGACCGCGTGGCGCTGGCGGAACATGCGGATACGTTGGGACAATTTCAACGGGCGATGTTCGACGATTTGCGCGGAACCTTCGGGACGTTGCAGCAACAGGATGACCGCGCGGCGTTGCGGATTGAGGATCTGCCGCCGGCGTTGCGCAACCGGTTCGTGGGGGTGCATGGGAAATTTTTATTGCAGGTTTATCCGCGCAAAGATGTCTGGCAGCGCGATAATCAAAAAGAATTTATTGACACCCTGCGCGCGGCGCTCGATCCGCAGGGGAAAAATCATCCGGTCATCACCGGCACGCCGGTGCAGTTGTTTGAATACACGACATTGCTCAAAGACAGCTATATCACGGCGGCATGGTATTCGCTGATCGCGATTGCAATCATGGTGTTTTTTCATTTTCGCAGCCTGGTGGCGGTGATTCTGGCGCTGATTCCGGTCGGCATCGGAACGCTGTGGTTGACCGGGCTGATGGGCTGGCAGGGTGTGCCGTTCAATCCGGCGAACATCATGACGCTGCCGCTGGTCATCGGCATCGGCGTCACCAATGGCATCCATATTTTGAACCGGTTTGCGGAAGAGCGCACCCCGGGAATCCTCGCGCGCAGCACGGGCAAGGCGGTGCTGGTGTCGGGGTTGACGGCCATCGCGGGATTCGGCAGTCTCATCCTCGCGAAGCATCGCGGCATTCATAGCCTCGGATTTATCATGTCGGTGGGCATCGCGACGTGTATGCTGGCGGGGCTGACCTTTTTGCCGGCACTGCTGACTTTAATCGGTCGGCGGCGTTCGTTAATTGAAAAACCCAGTGTCAGCAGGACAATGCCAACACCGGGTCAGGAGGAACCGAGGTAAAAAACCTCAACTGCCGTGCAGATTAAACTAAAAAGCGATTAAAGTCAACGTCCATGTTAAAAACGGTAAAATAGAGGCGACAAAGAAGATGGAAGAACATGCAATAACGATAAAGTCAAAACTTAAAAAGCCGCGCGGCTTCTTTGTGTTGTGTTGCTTCTTTGTAATTACGGCAGAAATCGTTTCTCATTTTAATTCTGCTCACGCAGCGGAAACTTCCGGGATTGGACCCCTTCTGGATCACTTCAATCTGACGCTTGAAGCGGGGTATCGAACCGAGGCGGCCGGGCCGTTTTTTTATTCTGAAGCAAAAGATTCAGAGACGACCTGGGCCATCCCGCCATTTTTTTCAGGCCATCGTGATTCGGCCACTGAATCACAAGAGGAGGATTTTCTTTATCCGCTGTTCACCCATATCCGATACGGCCAGGAACAGCGCTGGCAGATTGTGCAGCTCTTGAGTTTTTCCAGCGGGCAGGAACAGGAAGTCAGCACCAAAAAACGCTTCACACTTTTCCCGTTCTATTTCCAGCAACGATCCCCGGACACGAATCTGAACTATACGGCATATTTCCCGTTTTTCGGCCATCTCAAAGACCGGCTGTTCCGCGACGAAATATTTTTTGTGATGTTTCCGATTTATGGCGAAACGCGCAAACGCGATGTCGTCACCGAAAATTATCTCTACCCGTTTGTCCACGTCCGCCATGGCGACGGATTGAGCGGCTGGCAGGTCTGGCCGGTCGTCGGTCGCGAACACAAGAACGTGACCACCAGCACCAATGGTTTTGGCGATGTCAGCGTCGTCGCCGGCCATGACAAATCATTTTTACTCTGGCCGCTATGGCTCAAGCAGGACACCGGCATCGGCACGGAAAATCTGGAAAAATTCCGGGCGTCCATTCCGTTCTACGCCTCCACCCGCTCGCCGCAGCGCGATTCAACTTCCGTGCTGTGGCCATTCTTCACTTGGATAGATGACCGGGGAAAAAAGTATCACGAATGGCAGGGGCCGTGGCCGTTTGTGATTTTCACGCGCGGCGAAGGCAAGACCACCTCGCGTGTCTTTCCGTTATTCAGTGAATCGCGCAACGCCGTCAAGGAGAGCGACTCGTATCTCTGGCCGTTGTATGTTTATCATCGGGCGCATGCCGATCCGCTCGACCAAAAAAAAACCCGCGTTTTATTTTATCTTTATTCCAAGACGACGGAAAAAAACACCCAGACCGGCGCGAAAAAACGGCGGCTGGATATGTGGCCGTTCTTCACCTGGCACTATGACTTCAACGGCAGCGAACGGCTGCAAGTGCTTGCGCCGCTCGAGCCGGTCTTGCCGAACAATCGCGGCATCGAACGCAACTGGTCGCCGCTTTGGTCGCTCTGGCGCGCGGAGGATAATGCGAAAACCGGCGCCGCCAGCCGGTCGTTGCTGTGGAATTTGTATCGCCGCGACACCGCACCGGCGCACAAAAAAGTCTCGCTCCTGTTCGGGCTTTTCCAGTATCAATCTGACGGGGAAGCCCGGCAGACGCGACTGTTTTACTTCACGGTTTCAAAAACGTCGCCGACTGCGAAATAAACTATGTTTGAAAACATCGGAGAAATTGTCATTTTGTTCTGGCGCACGCTGCTGGCTTTGCCGCAGACGTGGCGGCAGCGGCAAAAGGTGTATGAACAGTTCTTCGAGATCGGCAACGCGAGCCTGCTGATGGTCTGCGTGCTGTCATTTTTCATCGGCGCCGTCATCGCGCTCCAGACCGGGCCAGTGCTGGTGGAACGCAGTCTCGCCAGCGCTGTCGGCGGCGTGGTGGGCATTGCCATTGCCAAAGAACTCGCGCCGGTGATGATGGCCATTCTGATCGCGGGGCGCATCGGTTCCGCCATGGCGGCGGAAATCGGCTCGATGCGCGTCTATCAGGAAATTGACGCGCTACGCACGATGAACATCAATCCGATCCATTATCTCGTTTTGCCGCGCATGATCGCCATCGCGTTCGCGCTGCCGCTGCTGGTGATTTTTTCAATTCTGGTCGGCTGGTTCGGCGGCGCGGTCGTGGCCGACCTGAATCATCAGATGGAAATTCCCTTCCGCGCATTTTTCTCCGACCTGCAGACCATCGTGGAAGTGAAGGACGTGGCCAACGGCGTATTCAAGAGCTTTTGCTTTGCGCTCATCATCGGCTCCGTTTCCTGCCACCAGGGTTTAGCCACCATCGGCGGCCCGCGTGGGATCGGCCGTTCCGTTACCAAGGCCGTGGTCAACTCCATCGTGTTCATCGTGATTTTTGACTATATCCTCACCCGCTTCCTGTTGAAATGAACCGCCCGAACAACAACAATTCTTCCGGCATCGGCGTCAAAGTGAGCGGCCTGTGCAAAAGTTTTGGCGGACAGGAAGTATTGCGCGGCGTGGATTTTGAGGTCCGGCCCGGCGAAATTTTCGTCATTATGGGGCCCAGCGGCAGCGGCAAAACCGTTTTGCTAAAACACTTGATCGGCCTGGAAGAACCGGATGCCGGCGAAATCCTCATCAACGGCGAGCCGATCGCGACCTCCGAGATCGCGGCGAAATACCGCATGGCGCTGGTCTTTCAATCCGGCGCGTTGCTGAATTCTTTGACCGTCGGCGAAAACGTCGGCCTTTATCTGACCGAACACCGGCTCAAATCAACGTCAGAAATAAATCGGATTGTCGCCGAAAAACTGGAAGATGTCGGGCTCAAGGACGCAATTGATAAAATGCCCGCCGACCTTTCCGGCGGCATGATAAAACGCGTCGCCATCGCCCGCGCGCTGGTCATCGAACCGCAGTTGATTCTTTACGATGAACCGACGAGCGAACTTGATCCGGTTTCGTCCGTCAACATCGGCAACGAAATTTTGGAGCTTAAGCAGCGCACCCACGTCACCTCGCTGGTCGTGTCGCATGACCGTGACCTGGCTTTTGGGATTGCCGACCGCATCGCCGTCATGGTCGAAGGCCGCATCGTGACCAGCGGCACGCCGGACGAGGTGAAAAAAATCAACGACCCGCTGGTCCAAAACTTTTTGAACGCCGATTTCAAACGCGCCAAATAAACCATACCGCCTATGAAAAACTCACTCGAAACCAAACTCGGAATTTTCGTCATCCTCGCGGTGTTCGCCGCCTGGGCCATCATCGAAACGCTCGGCAGCGCCGATTTTTTCCGCCACGGCTTTCACGTCAGCGCGCAGTTTGATTCCGCGCAGGACTTGAAGGTGGGCGACCGCGTGAAAATGGCCGGCGTCGAAATCGGCCGCGTCGAAAAAATTGCGCTCGCCGAAAACAAGGCCAGCGTGGCCATGAAATTGCACGGCGACGCCGTCGTAAAAACCGACAGCAAGGCGGTCATCAAATTCACCGGCCTGATGGGACAAAATTTCGTGGCCATCAGCTTCGGTTCGCCCGGCGCGAACAAGGCCGAGGAAGGCATGGTCCTGGAAACAGCGGAGCAGGCCGATTTGAACGCGATCATGGCCAAGCTGGACAACGCCGCCGCCGGCATTCAAAACATCACCAAGGTTTTCTCCGGCGACAAGATTGACAATATCCTCGGCCCGCTCACCGATTTTTTCAAACAAAACAGCGCGCCCATCACCGCGACGATTTCCAACGTAAAAAATATTTCCAGCCAGATTGCCGCCGGTCAGGGCACGATTGGAAAATTGATTTATGACGATGCTCTTTATGCCTCCGCGATGACAACGGTGAGCAATCTGCAGGACACGGCGGCGTCGGCCAAAGATGTTCTTTCGTCCGCCAAACTGGTGATGAGCAATGTCAGTGCCGGCCAAGGCACGCTGGGAAAATTGATCACGGACGAAACACTTTACACCGCAACGACGGCCTCGATGACCAACTTGAACCAGATTTTGCAGAAGGTGAACCAGGGCCAGGGCACCGTGGGCAAACTGGTGAACGACCAGGATTTTTACAAGAACGCCAAGCTCTCGATGCAAAAACTCGACAAGGCGGCGGACAGCCTGGAAGACACCGGGCCGTTGAGCGTCATCGGCACCATGATGAGCCAGTTTGGATTGTAAAATTTACGCCAGTCCGAGGTTCTTCACGACCTGCACGGTCGAATGCGCCTTGTTGAGCGTGTAGAAATGCAGGCCCGGAGCGCCGGAGCGGAGATTCAAAAAGCAGCCGACGAACCGGGTGTTTCCACCCAGCCGCCGGCTGCCCCCTGGCATCGGAGGAAGACGCTCAGAATTTTAACAATCCAGGTTGTCAGCAAACACCCCGGCGGCTAAAAGGTAAAGATGGCGTCCACGTTGAACGTCAACTGATCGTGCTCGCCGCTGGCGAAAACCGGTTTGTCAGAGTAGTCGTAGCGGATTTCCGGCCGGATAATCAAGTTTGAGAAGACTTTGTCGTTCGGGAACGGCTTGATGGCCACGCCGGCGGTGGCCGCGTAGTAGTCGGCGCTGGTGCCCGCACCGGTGGAGAAGCCGTTGGCGGCATCACTATACCACTCCAGCCGGGTGTTCAGCGTGAAGTGTGGATTAAACGCGTAGCTGACGTATTGGGCCACACCGCCCCATTGCAGATCGCTGCCCGTATTGCCGGGGATGTGCGGTGTCTCGACGTAGTCAAAGCCCAAGCCGAGGCTCAATTTGTCAGTAACCTTATGGGTGATGACCAAGTCCAAGGCGGTCCAATAGTCGCTGTTGTCGCCCGACGGCAGACCCACTCCAGCACCTATCGGATACTCCGGGCCTTCCGTCATCACGAAAATCACAGTCGTCTTGTCGGTCGGCGTATAGGTGACGCGGCCCAGGAAATCAATCGAACTGTTCTGATCCTTCACCGACGCGTTCCAGCCGCGCGTGATGCCGGCATCCACCGTCAATTTGGGGTTGAACACATAGGTGAGATAAGCGCCCGTCTGTGTGCCCGGCTCGGCGTAGAGAAACTGGTAACTGTAAGAATAGAGCCCGCGGGTCGGGTCGCCGAAGGCACCGTAGATGTTCGCGCTGAATTGCTCGAAGCCGGCCAGCTCAATCCATTTGCCGACGCGCAACTTCATCGGCACGCCGGGAAGGGCGATGTCCACATAAGCTTGGAGCGGGTCCAGTTGGTTGCGGCCCGTCTGCGTGTCCGCCAGCCCATACGAGTGAATCCACGGCGCTGCATCCGCACCGTAGATGCCTTCCAGGCGGAAGCCCACGTCAAACTGCTTTTTGGTCGGATCCACCGTGCGTTCGACATTCAAACTGATCTTGTCGAGGATGGCCGTGTTTTTGTAGTTGTTAAAACCCATGAAAGTCGGGCCATCGTGACTGCTCGACGCGGAGAAGTCCTGCATGTAGCCGCCTTCGATATAGCCGTAGATGTTGATCCCGGCCTTGTTCAAAGGTTCCGCCAATCCCGCCTTGCCCAAACCCGTCATCAACAACCCCGGCGCGGGCGCGGCGGCAGGCGGCGGGGTGGCCTCCTGGGTTTGACTGGTGTTGGCTGGGGCTGCCGGGGCAACTGCCTCGGCGTGCAAAACGGAAGTCATGCTGATGACGCCTAACACAGCCAAACCTGCCGTCCATGGATTGAGATGAGTGATTTTTTTCATGGGATTCATTTTTATCGGTTTTGTTTTTATTTGCCCCCAGATGCCTGCGGGGGCGTTCACCGGTGATTTAGCAGGAGCCTTGCCAGCATCCGATGCCGGCGGAGCATCCGCGCCGTTGGGCCATGAACATTGGGGTTTTTCGCGCATAATTTCCACCGACGAAATCCCGCGCGTCACCAGCCTGCAAAACCGGCGGGCTGGATTTGAACAGCGTGAACAAATGCCCGCATCACAATCGCGGAATTTCACCTGGGCGACGCGGAGAAGGTGAACAACCGGTTTTGATCAATTTACGATTTGCGATTTACGCGCCGGCTTGAGTTTTTGAGCGGCGCGTAAATCGCATATCGCAAATCGAAAATCTTCAGGCCAGCCCGAGATTTTTCAAGACCTGCACCGTCGAATGCGCCTTGTTGAGCGTGTAGAAATGCAGTCCCGGCACGCCCCCGCGCAGGAGTTCCGCGCATTGCTGCGTGGCGTATTCAATGCCGAACTTCATCGCCGTTTCATCGTCGGTGCCAAGTTGATCCAGTTTTGCCCGGAGCGCGGGCGGAATTTTTGAGCCGCAAAGCTGGGTGAACCGGATGATTTGCGTCGCGCTCAAAATGGAGACGATGCCGGGCACAATCGGCACGCGCACCCCGAGCTGGTTCACGGCATGATCGCGGAATTCAAAAAAATCCGCATTGTCAAAAAATAATTGGGTGACGACAAAGTCCGCGCCCGCGTCCACTTTTTCCTTCAAGTGTTGCCAGTCCGCCTGCTTGCCATTTTTGTTGGCGATGTGACCTTCGGGAAAGGCGGCCACGCCGATGGAAAAATCGCCCTGCTCGCGGATAAACTGGACGAGTTGCGAGGAAAATTCAAAACCGCCGGGCGTGGGCTGGAATTCCCCGCCGCCGGGTGGGTCGCCGCGCAAGGCGAGAATATTTTTGCAGTTGAGCGCGCGGATTTTTTCCAGCAACACGCCGACTTCCGCGCGGGTGTGGTTGACGCAGGTGAGATGCGCGAGCGCGGTGAGGCCGTGCTGCCGCTGGATGGTGTCCACAATCCGCAGCGTCTTTTCACGCGTGCTGCCGCCGGCGCCATAGGTGACGGAGCAAAAATCCGGGTGCGCGGCGAGCAGAGCGGGAATTTGTTTTTCCAGCAGGTTGCGGTCGCCTTCGTCGGTCTTGGGCGGGAAAAATTCAAAGGAGACGACGGGTTTTCCGGCGGCTTTTTTTTCGGCGAAGATGTCGCGGATGAATTTCATTTGTGGCGGTGGATTATGAAATAAAGCGCGGATAAATCCAAGTTTTGTTATGCAGAAACCGCTTCAAACAGCGTGGCAGCCGAC
>DMQW01000039.1:2877-3376 GCA_003455565.1 Limisphaerales bacterium | reverse complement strand
GCGAAAGCGTGATAAGGGTATTTCAGGGTTGAGAAAAAAATTAATACCCCGCCGTTTCTGAGTTCGTGACCTCAAAGCCGGGATTTAATACGCTACAAGGCTGAGGGGGCGGGCATGGTGTAGGGAGCCCGAAGGGCGACCGGAACCATGCCCGCCCCCGGCGGCTCAAAAAGGAAAAACATGAGCAGTAGCAACACATCCGCAGTCCCCGATAAAAGCCCCGAAAAGAAACGACGGTATCTGAGCGCCGAGAAAAAGTTCCAGATTTATCTGGAAGCGCAAGACGGTGGTAAACCCGTGGGCGAACTTCTCCGTCGCGAGGGACTCTTCTCCACCGATCTGGCCCGCATCCGGCAGCCGGTCAAAGAGGGAGCCCTCCAACGCCTCAGCGCCAAGCCGGGGTGCCAGCAGGGCCACGTCAGCACCGAAGTCCATGAGGCCATCAGCTATCTGATGACCGGTCAGAAGGGGGAGTATCTCTACCTCTACCTGCTGCTGG
>DMQW01000039.1:929-2590 GCA_003455565.1 Limisphaerales bacterium | reverse complement strand
CTGCTGGCGGGTGGCCTGACGGATCAAAGCATCCTGGACCTGCCCGAGGACCAACGGCCCGAAGTCATCAATGATCGCGGTCGCCAGATGAAAGCCAAGCCGATCCAGCGGTTGTGTGAAGATCACGGTATGCCGCAGTTGTTTGCCCGCCCCCGCACCCCCAATGACAATCCGTTCATCGAAGCCGCCTTCAGCACCGTCAAACGCGCCCCGGAGCATCCCGGGCGATTCCTGGATGACGACCAGGCGATCGCCTATTTCAAAGGATACTTTGCCTGGTATGACACGGAGCATTACCATTCAGGCATCGACGGTGTCACCCCGCAACAAGCCCACGACGGCCAGCGGCAGATCATCGTCGATCAACGACGCACCAAAAAACTTGCCCAGCGCCGCCGGCGCCGGGAAGCAAACCAAAAGCAGAAAACCGGCCCGCGAAAAACAAACAACCAAAACATAACAATGCCCGCCTTCCGTGTAGCGTAATTAATCCGCTGCTGAGGTCATTGATTCAAAAACGCGCCGCGACCGTGTCAAGTTGCGCCAGAAATCATTCCGCCACCGGCGCAATCCGCAGCGTGATGACGCCGCCGGATATTTTGGAGTCCAGCGCGATGCCGACGCGGACGGGCTTGCGCTTGGACTGCACGTCCTCGTCAATGATTTCCTGCCGCCACTTGAACTCGCGGCCTTGCGTGTCAATCGTCACGCGCACCGTGCTGCCGCCGTCGGTGATTTCCAGCGTGTCCGGGCCAGTGGATTTGACGGCACCCCACGTCACCAGCGCGGTTTCAAAGGTCTCCGGCGCGGCAAATTTCACCTCGTCGCGCACTTCCAGCGAGGGCGTTGCGCCGCGCTGAAAAATGAAGGTGCGTTCGAGCTTCTGCAAATCCGCCACGGCGTAGGCCGAACGAATGTCGAGTTTGAAAGTGTCCGCTGCGGCGGTGAAATTGGTTTCGAGAATCACGCCACGCGCCTCGGCACCGGTTTTTTGCAATTGCCCGGCGATGACCGGCACGGCGTGGCCGAACGAACTCAGCACCTTGCTGTCGTAGCGATGCGCGCTGAACGTGCGCTTGGTATAAACTTCGCCGCCGGGATCGCAGACGACCATGTCGCGTCCGACGACGACGCTGAAGCTGCCGACGTCGTTGTGATTGTGCGGCTCGTTGTTGTTGCCGCCCTTGAGTTCCACGGCAAAGACAGGTTTCGCCGCCGGCGCGTTGCGCGAGAGCAGCACGCCGCCGCCGGGAAAGAAACTGCGCAGCGGATTGTCCCTGGCCGCGTCCAGTTTGCTGATGGCCGGAAGATTTCCCGCGAGGCTCGAAAGCATCAGCGTCAGGCTCAAGTCGTTTCCTTCGCCCAGAAGACTGTTCTGGCCGGCATCCAGTCCCAGCCGGCCGCAAACATAGGCGGTGAGCTGCGCGCTGGGATGCGAGCCGGGCGAGCAGTCGGAAATCGTCGGATAGATGCCGGGCAAAATCTCGCTTCGCTTGCAGAACAGCGCGGGGGCAATCGCCTTTTCGTCGTCCAGCAAATCAATTTTCCCGCCGGTGGATTGCCGCAGGATTTCCGTCAGCAAAATGAAATGGCCGAAACCGTAGTTCCAATAGCCGACGCCTTCCGCGCAATAGCCGTCTGGCGTAAAACCCGACAGGAAA
>DMQW01000039.1:477-734 GCA_003455565.1 Limisphaerales bacterium | reverse complement strand
GGAAATAACGGATGCAATGCTCGCCGACGGCGGCAAAGAACGCGCGGTCGTCGCGCGATTCCACCAGCGCCAGCGCGGCGAAAACGGTGTTGCCCACGCAGACGGCGTTCCAGTTCATCGGCGCGCGAATCCAGAACGCCTCCTTCTGCCGGCCTTCGATCATCGCGCGAAACGGCTCGAACACGCGACGGCGGATGTTGTCGCGGATCAATTGCCGCGTGGCCGGAGACAGTTTGTCGCCGAGGACGAAATCCGCC
>DMQW01000039.1:0-196 GCA_003455565.1 Limisphaerales bacterium | reverse complement strand
TGTCGCCGAGGACGAAATCCGCCTCGGCCAGTTCGGCGGACAGGCCGGTCGCGCCGAGGTCGGGGACGATTTCCTCGCCGTGAAAATTTTTCAGGTTCCCGTCGTGCGCCGGATAAACCCAAGTGCGCTCGGCGCAGACAGCGGCGATGACTTTTTCCAGCGCGGGTAGAAACCGTCCGCGATTTTCCAGCGCCTC
>DMQW01000135.1 GCA_003455565.1 Limisphaerales bacterium | reverse complement strand
ATCGTGAGGTCCACATATTTGCCGCGCGTCGGATCGAAACAACTGAATGGAATCGCGGGCGTGGCGCGCACTTCGTCCGTCATCGGAATCAACGTGTATTTGAAACTGGCACCCGGATTGGTCGGCCCGGCTCCGGCCACAATTCCGCCGCGCACCGCCGGAAAAATCTGCCAGCCTTGGGCGTGTGGCGGCAGCGGCGGATTAATCCGGTCCAGATTTTTTTGACCGCGAATGACGACGGTGAGTTGCACCGGCTCGCCCACTTTTATCGTATTCGTCGTGAGGCTGGGCGGATCGCAAGTGTAGCTGCCGACCGCGCCCGTAAAGCCGGGCAGTTCGCGCCCGGTCGGCAGCGGACGGACGTTGATCGTGACGGGTTCGGAATCGAGCAAGATAAATTTTGGCGGGCCGCCGGAAATTGAAACCTGACCGGTGATGACGATTGGGCCGCCAAACTGCATGCCCGCCGTAAATCCCTGCGCCGAAAGATTCAACTGTCCGGCGGCAATCGGCGTGATGCTGGTTTCGTAAATATAAGCCGGCACTTTGGCCCCATTCCGCTCGACCGACTGAATGGATTGTTTCGCCGCATTTTTGTCCACCACGAAACCGTCGCCATTGAGTTGCACTTGCGCCATGCCTTCGACTGCGCCCGCCGGTGTGGCGGACAGACGCACGCTGACGTTGAAGACTTCACCCACGAACACATTGGTCGCGGAAGGTTCGACCAGAAGCTGTCTCACCCGTTCATGCGGCTCCGGCAATTCAGATTTTACTTCCAGTTGCGCCGCCGGCACCACGACCGGCTGGCCATAAACTTCCACTGTAAATTCCGGAATGGTGAACTGCCCCGGCCCGGCCGCGCGGACGTCGAAATTGAAGGTCGAGACCATCTGCAATGTGCCGTCCACCGGCTGCAGGTTTTGCCCGCTGACACTCCGGCGAAATTTCAACGGCGACGGAGCTGGAATCGGCTCCGGCCAGCGGATCGAAACTTCCGTCGCATTGAACATCACGCGGTAAATGGATTTTTCCCCCGGCCGCACGAGTGGCGGGTCAAACGACGCGGTCGCGGCAACCGGCGCAGAAATGTTCACGGGCGGTTGCGACCGCAGAATCTGAATCAACTGGTCCGCCGTCGGATTTACCGGCATCTGGGCGGGCGCGGACGGGATTTGCCACCCAGACAAAATCAACACCCACAAAATTAAATGAAAATATTTTACGCGCATGGTAGTCGCCTTTTACCAGATGCGGCGGGGACGATCCTTTGGTTTGCCTGACTCGCCCTGCCCCATCGGCAACAGCTTCCCGTCGGGCTGAATGCCGTTCAGCAATTGCCCGGCTTCTTCGGGAGAAATTTTCAACTCCATTTCCTGTCCGCCGCCGGTGGTGGATTCCTGCAAACCGCTCAACGCTTCCGGCGGCAGACCTTCACCATCCTTGTCTTCGTCGTCTTCTTCACCGGCGGCGCCCGGCGGCGCGTTCGGTGCCGGGATCCGGCCTTTCAACTGTTTCAACAGCCCGTTCAACTCGGACTGTTTGCCGCCCAGACTCGCGGCGGACTGCTGCATCTCCCGCATGCTGTCCACGAGTCTGGCAATCGTCTGCTCGACAATTTCAGCATTCCGCACCGCGTTGGTGTCGGCAGGGTTCAACTCTGCCGCGCTCTTGAAATCACTCAACGCCCGCCGCCATTTCAAAAGTGTTTTGCCGTGCGCTTCCATCGCGCGCTGCACCGCTGCTGTCACCGCCCGCATTTCTTTGCGCACCCCGCGCCCGGCGAAATAAGCCTCCACCATCTGCTGAACATCATTGCCCGCCAGCGCGTCCGCCGCCTTTTGAATCGCGCCAGCGCCGGCTTCCGTCGTGGCCCGGCTCCGTTTGGTGGTGCCGTCCGGCGAATTTTTTAATTCTTCATTCCCCTGCGCGAACCGCACATGGCCGAGATTGAACAGCGCCGCCGGTTGCACCCGTTCGTCTTGTTTTGTAAGCGAAGATTCCAGCAGCGTCTCGGCGTCGCTCAATTTTCCCGCGCGCAGCTTTTCGGTTCCGGCGTTGTAAAGCCCGCGCGGATTTTCGCTGGTCACGGTCGGAGGCAAAATTGAAATGTCGGCATTGGTCACATCATTCGTTGAACCAAACGCCGCCGGACAAATGCTGAAAAAGAAAAACAACATCCAACAACCAACAACCAACATCGAACACCCAATGATGGCGCGGGCGGACGACCATCGGTCTTTGGATGTTGAATGTTGAATGTTGAATGTTGAATGTTTCCCCTTCATTTGGCACCCTCGCTTCCGCGCCGCGTCCCAATCAACGATTCGGCGACCAGCAGCGCCAGCAACACCGCCACCGGCCAGTAAAAATGTTCGACCCCGCGGCGGCGCATACGCTGCAAACCAGCCGAGCGATCCAAAGTCTCCACCGCCGTCCGCACTTTCACCAGACCTTCGCCCAGCGGGCCGAGCGGATAATAATTTCCGCCGGTCGCCTGCGCGATGGCCGCCAGCGTTTTTTCATCCAGGCGGCTGCGCACCGCTTCACCTTTGGCATCGCGCACCAAATCCAATTGGCCCGCCGGATTCAACATTTGAATTTCACTGCCGGCGGGCGAGCCGACGCCCACGGTGAAAACCACCACGCCGTTTGTGCCCAATGTTTTCGCGGTCGCCACGCCGCTTTTTTCCAGGTCTTCGCCGTCGGTCAACAGCACCACGAGCTTGCGCCGGCTCTTCTTTTCCATCGCGCGGTTCGCCTCCTGCAACGCCCGGCCAATGTCCGTGCCCGGAACCGGAATGGTTTTTTCATCCACGGCCGCCAGCGCGTTTTCAAACGCATCGTAGTCCAGCGTCAACGGACATTGCAGAAATGCGCTGCCCGCAAACGCGACCAGACCCACGCGCCCGCGGCCATGCGTGCGCACAAAATCGGCAATGGCCAGCTTCGCGCGTTGCAGACGGTTGGGCCGGACATCCGTGGACAACATGCTGTAGGAACCATCGAGAACAAACACCACGTCCTCGCCGAGCCACTGCCCGCTTGATTTCAACTCGCCCCACTGCGGCCGCGCCAGCGCGATGCCTCCGAACGCGAACGCGAGCAGCAGTAAAAAATTCTTGAACCGCCGCCGCGCCGGGCTGTGCGATGCGGCCAGTTCTTCAACGAAACGCGACGACACGATTTGCGCCAGATGTTGCTTGCGTTTCACCGCCGC
>DMQW01000163.1:15880-21434 GCA_003455565.1 Limisphaerales bacterium | reverse complement strand
GGCTTTATTCAGCGGTTCCCTAGCTTGTTCCGCGAACACGGCGGCGGGAAACAAGCTGAAGCTTGAACTCCAACTAGAGATACTCCTGCAACGTCTTCACGGCGTAGCCGCTCTTCTTCAGCGCGGCGATGCCAAGCGCGGCGGCTTTTGCGCCGCTCAACGTCGTCATGATTGGCGTGCCGGTATAGACGGCGGTGGTGCGGATTTTAATCTCGTCCTCGCGCGGGCTTTGGCCGGCGGGCGTGTTGATGACGAGTTGGATTTCCTTGTTCTTGAGCAAATCAATGACGTTGGGCCGGCCTTCGAGCAATTTGAGAATGCGCTGAACTTTTAATCCGGCTTTTTCCAAAATCGCCGCCGTGCCGCTGGTGGCGACGAGGTCAAAGCCAAGATCGGAAAATTGTTTTGCCACCGCTGCGACTTCTTTTTTATGCGAGTCGCTGACGCTGATGAAAACTTTTCCGCTCAAAGGCAACGGCGAGTTCGCCGCCATCTGTGATTTTGCGTAGGCGACGCCGAGGTCGGCATCGAGGCCCATGACTTCGCCGGTGGAACGCATTTCCGGCGAGAGCAAAATGTCCTGGCCGACGAATTTGTTGAACGGAAAAACGGATTCCTTCACCGCCCAATACTTCGTCCAGATTTCCTCGGTGAAATTCAATTCCTTCAAGGTTTTCCCAGCCATGACTTTCGCCGCGATTTTCGCCAGTGGCTTGCCGATGGCCTTGCTCACGAATGGAACCGTTCGTGACGCGCGCGGGTTCACTTCGAGAACATAGACGGTTTCGCCTTTCACGGCGTATTGGACGTTCATCAGGCCGATGACTTTCAACTCGCGCGCCATTGCGTGCGTGTAAGTGCGGATGGTTTCAATCACACTTTTGGAAAGCGTGTGCGGCGGCAAAACCATCGCGGCATCGCCGGAATGAACGCCGGCGAATTCGATGTGTTCCAGCATTCCGCCGATGACAATCGTGCCTTCGCTGGGATTTTTGAAATGCCCGACATCGGTGATGCAGTCCACGTCCACTTCCGTCGCGTCTTCGAGAAATTTGTCCACGAGCACGGGCCGTTCGGGCGAGGCTTCGACGGCGAACTTCATGTAGTGCGACAGTTCCGCGTTGGAATAAACAATCTGCATCGCGCGGCCGCCCAGCACGAAGCTCGGACGCACGAGCACCGGATAACCCAGCCGCTTGGAGGCGACGAACGCCTCGGCTTCATTGGTCGCCAGGCCGTTCGGCGGCTGCGGAATTTTTAATTTGTCGAGCATCGCCGCGAAAAGTTTACGGTCTTCGGCGATCTCAATGCTCTGCGGCGAGGTGCCAATGATGTTGACGCCGTTTTTTTGCAAGCCGAGCGCAAGGTTCAGCGGGGTTTGGCCGCCGAACTGTGCAATGGCGCCCCAGCATTTTTCACGTTCGTAAATGTGCAGCACGTCTTCCAGCGTGAGCGGCTCAAAAAAAAGTTTGTCGCTCGTGTCGTAATCGGTCGAAACGGTTTCAGGATTTGAATTGACCATGATGGTTTCAAATCCATCTTCTTTGAGCGCGAACGCCGCGTGAACGCAGCAGTAATCAAATTCAATTCCCTGACCGATGCGATTCGGGCCGCCACCGAGAATCATCACCTTCTTCGCCGTGTTGCCTTTCACTTCGTCGTCGCCGCGATCGTAGGTGGAATAATAATATGGCGTGTAAGCTTCGAACTCGGCGGCGCAGGTGTCCACGAGGCGGTAGCTCGGCACGAGGCCGATTCGTTTGCGCTCGGCGCGGATGGCGTCTTCGGTGGTGCCGGTCAAATGGGCGATTTGCCGGTCGGAAAATCCGAGCGACTTGGCTTGGGCGAGTTTTTCAGCGTTGAGCGGTGGCATCGGGCGAAATTAAATTCGCAATAGTAAGCCGGAAAATTTTTCACCTGTCCAGAAAGTATGAAGCAAACGCGCTTGCGGCCACGGCGGGATTGCTTTATGACATTCCCGATGACGCGACGCCTCTGCAAAATTCCGTGGCTGGTTTTGCTGCTGCCGGCCATCGCCCCGGCGCAGATTGATCCCGTCAAACGCGACCTGATTCAAATCGGCTACAACCAGCCGCTCGAAGGCCGCGCGCCGCTGGCGGGCTACGCGTTTTATTACCACAACCAGCCGGATTTTCTGCGGACGAACCTCACGTTGCGCGTGGCGCTCGCGCCGGTTTATCTGGATTCCGAACTCGGCTTCGTCCACGGGCTGGGGCCAAACACGGATTTTGCCATCGGCGCGGCGGGCGGCGGTTTCGCGGACAGCTACAACGAGATTCGCGGTGGGAAATTTGTTGAAGGCGAATCTTTCGACGGCCACAGCGCAGAATTGTCCGGGAGCGTTTATCATTTGTTTAATCCCGCTGACCAGATCCCGTTGAACTTCATTTTGCGCGGCGCGGCGCATTATTCCGTTTACGACCGCAACGACGAGACCTCGCAATATTTTCAACCGCCCAACGACGGCGGCATCTTCAGCGTCCGCACCGGCCTGCGCTGGGGCGGCATCGAGCCGACGTTGTTTCCCGCGCTCGCGATGGAATTGTCCGTGTGGTATGAAGGCCAGTTCCGCACCGCCGCCGGGCGCTACGGCTTCAACGGCGACCGCGAACTGGAATCAAACTCGCATTTGTTCTGGGGCGCAGCGGCGTTGTCCTACACGCTGCCGGCGAGCAAACAAAGTTTTTCCGCGCGGTTCGTCGCGGGCACCAGCGTGGATGCCGACCGCTTGAGCGCCTACCGGCTCGGCGGATTTTTACCGCTCGTCGCCGAATACCCGCTGTCGCTGCCCGGTTATTATTTTCAAGAGTTGAGCGCGCGGCAATTTGTCCTGCTCAACGCCAGTTATCTTTTGCCCATCGCGCCCAGCGAGCGGTGGAATCTGGAATTCAATGCGGCCACGGCGGGCATAAATTATCTGTCCGGCACCGAACAGCCGGGCAGCTGGGTCAGCGGCGTCGGCGCGGGAATTTTGTATCGTTCACCGTCGGACAAATACAAGTTCATCGTCAGTTACGCCTACGGGATTGACGCCCGCCGTTCCGACGGACGCGGTGCGAACAGCATCGGCTTTCTGCTGCAAATTGATCTGGATCAACCGTACGGTGACGGCTTCGCCCCCGCCCAACCCGGCCGCTGGCGCGGCTGGAACTGGCTGTTTGGCCGGTGAAATCGCTTGCACCGGCACGCACTTCGGGCAATATGAGAACCCTTGTTATGCGCATATGGTGGAATTGGCAGACACGCTACTTTGAGGTGGTAGTGCCGCAAGGTGTGCAGGTTCAAGTCCTGCTATGCGCACCATTTTCCCCAATGAAATTGGGGGTGGTCAGGAAGTTTGCACAGAGTTTGCACAAAATTCAGCCCGTTCTGCTGACAAGCGTGTGAGATTCCCCGTCACCATCCGCCACCGATCAAGCACGGCGAAAATCTACCGCCCTGCCGGAAAATTTAATTATTACCGCGTTGCCTACACCGTCGCAGGCAAACGGCGGATGCAAACTTTCGCCGCTTATTCCGACGCCAAAGCCGCCGCCGAACGCCTTGTGCGCGACACGGCCAGCGGTTCCCAAGCCGCCGCGCTGTCCGCCAGCCAGTCCCGCGACGCGCTCGCCGCGTTGCAAAGCCTCGAATCTTTCCGGCAGTCCACAGGCCGCGCCGTTTCGCTGCTGGCCGCTGTCCGCGAGTTTGTCGAGGCCGCTGGCAAACTTCATGGCCGGAGTCTGGATGAAGCCGTCACCGGCTATCTGCGCACCGTTGTCAGCGTGACGCGCAAAGACATTGCCGAAGCCGTCGCGGAATTTTTACAGGCCGACGCCCCGCGCACCAAAGCCGCCGCCGGCCAGCGGGCGCAACTGTCCGCGAAATACGCTTACAACCGGGAATTGCAACTAGACCGTTTTGCCGACACGTTTCCAAACACCGCCGTTTGCGATTTGAGCAAGGAACACCTCGACACCTTCATTGGTTCCCTCGACACGGTTCAAAAGTCGTCCCGCAATGGCCGCGCCGCCGGCTCTGCGAAATCCCGCAACCACTACCGCGCCACGATTCGCCAATTTCTGCAATGGGCAGTCCGCAAAGATTATCTCGCCCCAACGCACCGCCTGATTGAAGCCGACGCCATGCGCCCCGAACGCGCCAACACCGCCGCCGTGGAACTTTACACGCCCGGCGAATTGGCCGCGCTGCTGGCCGCTGCTGATGACACGTTCCGCCCAATCATCGCCATTGGCGGGCTGGCCGGACTGCGCACGGCGGAATTGTTGCGCTTGGATTGGGCGGACGTGTGGCGCGTCGCCGGTCACATTGAAGTCACAGCGGGCAAGGCCAAAACCCGCCAGCGTCGTCTTGTGGAAATCTGCCCTGCGCTGGCCGCATGGCTTGAACCGTTTCGCAAGTTGAAAACCGGCAAACTTTGGACCGGCCATGAAATCACTTTCCAACAGCATTTTGTGGAACTGTGCGACGGCGCGAAAGTGACGCGCAAAATGAATGGACTGCGCCACGCCTTTTGCACCTACCATTTCGCCGCACACGCCAACGAAAACCAGACCGCGCAACAGGCTGGCAACTCGCCTGCGATGATTCACGCGCATTACAAAGGACTCGCCACCAAAGCCGACGCGGAAAAATGGTTTAAGGTCACGCCGCCAGCGTCGGCAAATCGCGCGTGAAAATGAAGCGGCAAAATACCAGCGCGCAGGCTGACTACATTCCACCGCCGTATGTGGTTAAATGCCCATTTGCCAAAGAGCAGAAACTTTTCTGGTTGGAAACATCGGAATGGTTCCGGGCGTATCAGCGATTCGGCCAAGAGGCCAATTATGGTGTTGATTGGAAAAAGAGTGTCGAGGCGCTAAATAATGCCATCCCTGAAAAATCCCAGCGTGCCGTTTGGGATGTCATGCAAAGTGCTTTTCATGCCTTCAATATCATTCAATCAAAAGGGCTACGCATAGACACTAAAGGGTTTCCTAAAGGTGCAACTGACGGGGGAAGATGCGGCTTGTTAGAAAAAAAGAACATCGCGCTTTTTTTACTCAAACACGGCTCTGCTCTGTGGAATCCGAAGGTTTATCCCGGCATAGAGCAAGCCATCAAGGAAAACGACATTGAATTTTTTAGACGCGACATTCCCGAAACGCTGAACAACCGTCGCAAAGTTGTTTGCTTTGACCCTGACAAACCTTCTGGCGAAACGCTTGAACACTGGTTGGTTTCGTTTTGGTGTCCCGGCGATTATTGGCCATCATGGGCGGATCGCAATTTCCCGCCCTTTTGCCTTTTTACCCAGACAGCACTGACAAATTTTTTGTCCTGCGTTCGCATAACCGACGTGCAATACGACCGTGTTAATGATGCCATCAACGAACTTGGCTTGGTTTCTTTCAAGGGGCCGGGGCGGATTAAGTCTGCGGTGAAGCAAAGCGACGGAAGCATCATTTTGAAGCCTCTTTGAGATTGGCTTTTTTTCGCGCGGTTTTCATCCGAAATCAATTTTCGCGTATGGGCGTATAACAGTGGGCATGAT
>DMQW01000163.1:2061-15714 GCA_003455565.1 Limisphaerales bacterium | reverse complement strand
ATAAGAGACAGGTATAACAGTGGGCATGATTAGCGAATCAACGCCCAACGCCGCCATGAGCCAACCGAAGTTGGCGGCAATACCTCAACACGATAAGTCCTTTTGGGACGAGCGCGAACTCCTCCGGCATTTGCCCATTTGTCGCAGAACCGCCTTCAATTGGATCAAGCAGGGCAAGCTGCCAGTCATCGTCATTGGCCGCCGAAAAATCTACCACGGCCCATCGGTTGAGGCCGCGCTTCTTCGCCTTCAACGCGGAGGTTCGCAATGAAAACCACCGACTCCCAAACCGCGCAGAAAATCGCCGCCAAACGCGCCGGACGGCTGGCGACGACGCCCGACAGGTTCAAGGGACATTTCATCGCTGCTTGGTCGGCGAACTGCTCGCCTCGACGAGCTGTGAAGGCGTTTTGTTTGGAGTGTAACGGCTTTGACCCGGAAGCAATCGCCGGTTGCACCGCCTACGCCTGCCCGCTCTGGAATTTTAGGCCGTATCAAGGAAGTGAGGCGCGCAATGGCTAAATCTGCAATGCGGTGGAGCAAGGCCAGCGGCAGCACCAAACGGCGCGTCGAGATCATCATCCGGCGCGGTTATTTTCGGAAAGCCTCGGCCAATAAGCACCGGAGGATTTGTGAATGTTAAGGAACTGCGCGAACTGCTAGGCCATGACGTGCTTTTGCTTCATTGCAAACCGCGCACTAAAAAGCCGTCTGGCTCATGGGGCAAATTGACCATTGCCGACATGGAGAAGCCCGATTATCTCGCCAAACTTGAACGCGGAAACATCGGCGTCGCATTGGGCGCAAAGTCCGGCAACCTGATTGCGCTGGACGTGGACGACGACACCCTGGTTGCACCGTATCTGGAGTTAAATCCATTTCTGAATTACACACTTCAAACGCATGGTGCGCGCGGGCGCGTGTTCTGGTTGCGGATGGCTGGCGACTACCCCGCCAAGACGGTGAAGCTTAAAACTCAATCTGGCGGTGATGCTGGCGAATGGCGGGCAGGGAAAAACTCGCAATCCATCATTCATGGTATCCACCCCGACACCGGCAAACCATATCAGATGTTGAACAAGTTCAAACCGCTGGTGGCAGATTTTTCCAGCATCGTCTGGCCGAAGGAAATCAGCAATCCGCTTAAACCTGAATTTGATTTACCGGCGAATGATACAGAGAGACAGAGTGACGGAGTCACAGAGTCACAGAGCAACAGAGAAACAGATGTTACTGATGAGACTGATGCTATGGTTGTTGTGGGTGTTGTTTCTAAAGCTTTGTCGCCTTTGTCGGAGCCTGCCTGTCTCACCATTGATGACGCTGTTCAACTGGCAATGCCAGACAACGCGCACCAGAATAATGACCGGCTTTTTATCCTTGCTCGTGCCGTCAAGACTTTGGAAAACCAGTCTGGAAAATTTACCCCGGCGCAACTCCGCGCTGTTTTCAGCCGGTGGTTCCAACGCGCCACAGAATTTTTACGACCCGAACAAACCCACGATGAATATATGACTCAATTCTTAAACGCCTACGCATCGGCCAAAATTCCACTTGGCGAAGGTGTCATCACACAAGCATGGAAACAGGCACAGGAAAAACCACTGCCGCCGGAAGCTGTTGAAAATTTCGAGGATCAAAATCTGCGCCTTGTGGTTGCCTTGTGTCGGGAGCTTCAAATCATTGCCGGGCAGGAACCGTTTTATTTGTCGTCGCGGACGGTGCAGCGATTGACCAAACAGGAAAGTCACGCGACAGCGGCGCGGTGGTTGTCCTCATTCTGTGTTTTGAAAATTCTGGATGAGGTCGAAAAGGGAAAAGGCGTCAGGGCGTCACGCTATCGGTTCAATTTTGCCGAAAAATAAATCCATGATCACCGCGAGCAAACTTTCAGCAGCGCAAAAGGAACTGGCCGACCGCTTTGAATCCGCACTTGGCGTTCAGTGGGTGAACGACGCAGGAAAGTGGGTGAACCGAATTAAAAAGCAATTCGGCAAAAGCGCGCGTGTGTCCGCCGAAGTCGAATCCGCATTGAAGGAATCCCGAATCAATTCCACGCCGGCGCAATACGCGGAACAAATCTGGAAAGAGTTTGCGCCATGAAACCGATCAAACCACCAACCATCCGCCCCGGCCAGCGTCGCCCCTACGTCAAAGGCACACAGGCACAGATTGACCAGCGGCGCGGCTTCGTCGCCCGGATGCTCGATGCTGGCGCAACCAAGACGGAAATCCATTCCGCCGTCCGCCAGCGGTTCAACGTAGAATGGCGACAATGCGACCGCTACGTTGACTTTGCTGCCACCGCCAAAAATACACGGCTCGCGCACGCGCACGCGCAAACAAGTAGTCAAATTCCCCTGAATGAATACTACCGGGAACTGATAAAAATGTATCAGGACACGGCAAAGCGATGATTCCGCGCCTTTGCGCAATGTGTGTTCCACATGGCATGATTTCCAATTTTAGATGGCAGCGAAAACCACGCTTGTTTCCGCCCGGCTTCGGTGGTTAAATCGTCATTGAAGACAAAAACTAGACCAGAAAAACACACAATAAATCAATTTGCGGCTTCGGCTGCTGTCCTGACGAAACTGGTAATTTCACTTGAAAGACAGCGTTTGAAGCACGCCCACAACTGGGCGTGCCGAAAGCGTTCTTTCAAGGCATACCAGTGCCGGTCAGGAGCGTGAGTAATCACGCCCTTTCTATTGGCAGCGGAACCGGCGGCGCAAGCGGAGAATTATGAAAACAAAAATCATTGCGGTTGCGGTGGTCCTGGCTTCATTCGGCTGGAATGTTGAAGCCCAAACTTACGACACAAACAACGAGGTTGTTTCAACCTTCGCCGGTTCGGGGTTTTCGGGTTATCTGGACGGCGTTGGCCAGCTAACGATGTTCAACAACCCAAATTCGATTGTTGCAGATTCGCACAGCAACCTTTTCGTTTGGGATTCCTTCAATTACCGCATCAGAAAAATTGCGCCAGATGGAACTGTTTCAACTTTTGCAGGCGGTGGAAATCAGCCAACGGGAGTTGGCACAAACGTTAGCCTTTCCGTCGTGGCAATAACCATAGACCACACCGACACGATTTGGGCAATCAATAATTATTCGTATAACCCCTCCCTTTACAAAATCACAAGTGGTGCCGTCGTAACCCAAGTGACGAATCTTGTGAATCTGTCCGGCTTTCCCCAAGGCATTTGCGCTGATTCGGTTGGAAACCTTTATTTATCAACTGGCAGCGGCAATCAAATTTACCGATACGCAACCAATGGCGTTTTGAGCGTTTTTGCCGGTTCTGGAAACAGCGGCTACGCTGACGGGAATGGGATTTTTACAGCGTTCAACCATCCGGCCGCATTGGCTGCTGATTCTGCCAACAATATCTATGTCTGGGATTCCGGGAATGATTTGATTCGCCGAATTGACCAAAGCCAAAACGTCACGACAATTGCTGGAAAATATCAAAACAGTTCAACTGCGGATGGTGTCGGCACCAATGCAATATTCAATTCCATCTCTCAAATGTGTGTTGATGGTTCTGGAAACCTGATTCTCGCTTGCGGCCTTTCAATCAGGAAAGTCACCGCAGCGACAAACGTGGTGACAATGGCGGGTAGTTTTTCTCAATCCGGTTACATCAACGGCGCGGGCAATCTCGCACGCTTTAACTTCAACAATGCAGGCGGCGTTTGCGTTTCAAGCGGCACAATCTTCGTTGCCGACACCGGCAATCAGCGTATCCGGCAAATCAGTTTTAATCCATCGTCGCAAGTTGTGACCGGCGCAAACCTTGGCATCGGCACTTTTGCGGGCGTCACGATCACCGGCATTGTTGGCCGGACGTATCAGATTCAATCGTCACCGAACATGGCGACATGGACGACGCGGGCAACTGTGCTTCTCACGTCCAGCCCGTATCTGTGGATTGACCAAAACCCGGCGAGCGGAAATAAATTTTACCGCGCCTTGCTGCTGCCATGAATACGCCACCGAACACACTATGAAAACAAAAATCATTGCGGTGCTGGTGGCGGCCACGGCTTCATTAGGGTGGCGCGATTATGCTCAAACAGCAGCGCAACCATACATTGCACCGGCTTCTTTGCGAATGGTCAATGGACAGATTTACAATACAGCCAAATCAAAATTGTGGGGCGTTCCTCCATATCCTGAAACCCCTAGTCTAAACTCGTTAGATAATC
Source organism: Limisphaerales bacterium (assembly GCA_003455565.1). Lineage (GTDB taxonomy): Bacteria > Verrucomicrobiota > Verrucomicrobiia > Limisphaerales > UBA11358 > UBA11358. The sequence goes on along the minus strand of DMQW01000163.1, from coordinate 11,503 downwards.
CGTGGAATGTAATATCTTACTCACTTGAATTTCAGGCCGTTCGTAATCAGGAAATGATCACATGCGGAGTTTATAGGTGCGAGTATGAGCATGAAACTTACACTGGCCAGTTGGGATTGAAAGACAAGACCTTTGATAAATGGGTGGTTATTTACCATTATCCTGAACCTAAATCGCTTGTCACAGGCCAAGTAATTAGCCCTATCTGCTTGAAAGTTGATAATTATTTCACAAATGGACTTTCTTACGAAGCCTACGACTGCGGCACGCCGCCAACTCTGGACGAATTTAATAAATTTAAAGCTGATTTTGAAGAACGGCAAAGAGCCGCACAAAATCAATTGAACGAGCAACGTCGAATCTCTGCGGAAAAAGCTGCCGCTGCTAAAAAGGTTGCCCAAGATAAGGTTCTCAAATTCAATCAGGATTTGGCAGACAAGGGCGACGCCTACGGGCTTTTACGCATGGGCGAACGCTACCGCGACGGCGATGGCGTGCCAAAGGATTTTACCAAAGCCCGCGACTATTTGACCAAAGCCGCTGCCGCCGGTTCACCGTCCGCCGAGGCTGATTTGAAAAATCTGCCCACGAATTAAAATTGAGACGCGGCAGCAGAGTTTCTGGCGGCTAATTTTTTTTAGAAACCCGTTCTGGAAAACTCGGTTTTACGCGGGGAAAAATGTATGAGGTCGAAAGTCGTTTGATGACCGGGTGGGGGATATATGTTTTCGACGATGCGCGGAGACGGCTGGCCGAGCGAACGGATGCGGGCAAAGTCATTCCCGGCACGGGCGGCTTGCGCAAGCTGCGCTGGGCCGCCAAAGGCCACGGCAAACGCGGCGGCGCGCGGGTGATTTATTTTTGGTGGCTGGCGGATGACAAAATCCTGCTGCTGGACATTTACGCCAAAGGCCGGCAGGAAGATTTGTCCGCCGATGAAATTGCCAGGTTGAAACAAAAGATTCTGCCATGAAACGGCGAACGATGCAGAAATGCTGGAAGTCAAGAACCGCATCGAGCGCGGCGAACTCACGCCCGCGCGCGTGTGGGAAGTCACGCGCGAAAAGGATGGCAAAGTCCATCGCCGCCAGCTTGACCCGGAACAATATCGCCGCCAGCAAAGGGCGGAATGGGAAAACACCGTCGCCGCCACGCGCTCGAAACTGCGGCTGTCGCAAACCCAGTTTGCCGAAACTGCTCGGCATCTCCGTCAAGACGCTGCACAACTGGGAACAAGGCCGGCGCAAACCCACCGGCGCGGCGCGCGTGCTTCTGCGCGTGGCATCGCGTCATCCTCAAATCGTGTTGGCAGAAGCGGCGGCTTGAGCCGATGCAACTCTGCGCGAAGTCTGGACGGCGATTAACTGCCGTTGAGGGAAACCGCGCTCTAACGGTTTTTGCCAGCCAGACGAATCTGACAGTCGGCAATGTCCACCAAAAGCAGCGCGGCCTGTTTCCACGCAATTGCCAGAACAATTAAGATAAAGGCCGATGCAATGCCGATTATCACGGTGACAAATTTGCCGGCGGCAGGCGCATCACTTCCTGCAAAGAAACCTGCACCCACCCCCAGCACAGCCAGACCAGCGGCGACAAAAAATAAAATCTGCACCAGATCAATCAGGCCGCGAAGCGTCTTATAGCAAGTTTGCTGGCGGATTTGTTGCAACGTGTCGGCGGGTGATAACGGGTTGCTACCCGTCGCCCGTCGTGATTCTCGCCATTCGATTTGCTCTTTGGTCAATGGATTAGGAGTTGGCAAGGTTGGCTTCTGTGCCGACTGCTCGACTTCCGGGACTGGCGCGGGCGGCGGAACGTAAAGCGTCGTTTCCTTGCCGCAATGCGGGCAGAACTCCGTGCGGTTCATCCCGTCAGTTTCAAATTCATTCCCGCAATGCTGGCATTTGGTGTTCGCAATCATAATTCAAAAGTCTTTCGCAGTCCGCTTGGTTTAGCTGGTGAATGGCCGGGCGTCAACAAAATCAGCGCGGGCACCCGTCAAGATTATTCTCGTAGTAGCTTTTTTCGTTGAAAATTTGTCGCATAGAGAGAGGCAGGAACGTAATTCAACCTTGCTGGGAATCGGTCTTAAAAAGATTCCTTTGAAATTTTCCAGCCGTCCCTGCCGCCCGCCGCCTGCCCGCGCCACGTTGCCCGCTGGCGCGTTTGAATGGCGTGCGCGGGTGAACACCGCCAGCACAAGCGGTAGCAGGCGCGGATTGCCCTCGCCAAAGTTTGCACAACCTTTGCACAGAATCCCGGCCAAAGCTTGTGCAAACTCTGTGCAAAACAACAAAGCAGGCGTTGCACAGAATTTGCACAGATTATCCTGCCGACTCGTGCCCAAAGAAACACAATAACCATTGACATCATTATATTTTGCCTGCTAATCTACGGGCAATGAATGGCAACGAAACAGCCCCGACCGGAAACCGTGAGAACACCCTTTTAGCAGGTTCAAGCCCTGCTATGAGCACCAATTTTGCAGTGGCTGAAGGATTAAAGTTGACAGCCTGCGTTCGCACGAAAAAAATCACCGCAGCTTTGATACCGTTGTTAAAATATTCAAACCACCGCCGCCGCTTCTGCGACGTTACTTCCGCCACACCTTTGCCTGCGTGAAAAATTATATTCTAGATACCAACGTTCTGCTCCACGACCCGAATTCGCTCGTCAATTTTGAGGAACACAATGTCCTCGTGCCCATCGAGGTCATCGAGGAGATTGACCGCTTCAAGCGCGAGTCCACCGAGCTGGGCCGCAATGCGCGCACGGTTTCGCGGATGCTCGACGGCTTTCGCGGCGAAGGCAGCTTGAGCGCGGGCGTGGAGCTGCCAAACGGCGGGAAGCTCAAAATCGCGTTCCACAAAAACGGCCACGGCGAAACGATCTTCACCCAGGATTCGGTGGACAACCGCATTCTTGCGCTCGCCGCAGGCATCCAGAAGGCGCAGCCGAAGAACGCGACGATCCTTGTCTCCAAAGACATCAATCTGCGCATCAAGGCCAATGCGCTCGGTTTGATGGCGGAGGATTATGAGAACGACCGCGTGTTCATCACCGACCTTTACACGGGGATGATTGACCTGCCGATGTCGCCGGAAAAATTGACGGCGTTCCGCGCGAAAGGCGAACTCGTGCTGGACGGCGGCAAAAAATATTTTCCGAACGAATACTGCACGCTCACCGACGAATCGAATCCCAAGAAAACGGCGCTGACCAAAGTGGATGCGACCGGCACAAAATTGATTCCCATCCTCGACTGCCGCGAAGGCGTCTGGGGCATCAAGCCGCGCAACCGCGAGCAGCATTTCGCGTTCGATGCGTTGCTGGATGACCGCATCAAGCTCGTCACGCTCATGGGCAAGGCCGGCACTGGAAAAACTTTAATCGCCATGGCCGCCGGATTGAAACGCGTTGTCAACGACCGGGAATTTCGCCGGCTGGTCGTCGCGCGGCCGACGATTTCCATGGGCAAGGAACTCGGCTTTCTGCCCGGTTCGCTCGAGGAAAAACTCGCACCGTGGATGCAGCCGATCCATGACGCGCTCGAAATGTTGAGCGACCTGAACATGGGCCACGAACATCGTCGCACCGCCGACCTCATGCGCAGCGGCAGCATTGTCGTCGAGGCGTTGAGCTACATCCGTGGCCGCAGCATCGCCAACCAGTTCATGATCATTGACGAGGCGCAAAATCTCACGCCGCTCGAAGCCAAGACCATCGTCACGCGCGTCGGCAGCGGCACGAAAATCATTTTCACCGGCGACCCGTATCAAATTGATAACCCGTATGTGGACAGCTCCTCGAATGGATTTAATTACGTCATCAGCCGGTTCCGCGACCAGGCCATCGCCGCGCATATTGAACTGCAAAAAGGCGAACGTTCCGAACTGGCCGAACTGGCAGCGAACATCCTTTAAGATGATGAATATCCGGATGATGGACGACAAAAAGTTTGTTGCCCTGAAAATGTCAGTGCGGCGGGGAATTTTTACATTTGACAAATTCCTTGATTCACCGAAGTTTTAAGTGAAATAGTTTAAACGAATTGGCAATTATGATCTCAAACGAACGTCCATCACCTTACGGTCGGCAACCGTATCCAAGCCACAGCTATGGCGCGCCCAAATTTGGCCAGCCCAAACCGTTTGTTCAAGAAGACACGCTCAAAAGCGCCGAAGTCCAGATTGAACGAAAGTTTTTCGTCCTCACCCTGAAGGAAAATCCGCGCGGACGGTTCCTGCGCATCACCGAAGACGTGGGCGGACGCCGCGACACTATTATCATCCCCTCCACCGGCCTGGCCGATTTCAAAAAACTCGTGGATGAAATGGTGAAGGCTTCCGAAGAAATTCCGCTGAAAAACCCAAACCCAAGCCAAAGCCCATAACAAATTCAAAAATATGAAGCCGCCCGGGTTTTGTTTCTGAATTCGTGGTCTGATTTATTTTTTGCCTCTTTGCGTCTTGGTGGTTTTAAGTTTTAGCCTGGTCGTTTTCTTCTTCGGCTTGACCGGTGCGGCATCGCCCCACAGGCCTTCCAGATCGTAACGCGCCCGGGTTTCCGTGTTCATGACGTGGACAATGACGTCAAAGTAATCCAGCACCATCCACGCATCGGTCGTCGAACCCTCCGTGCGCACAGGGCGCAAGTCATGTTCATCGCGCAACCGGCTGGTGATTTCCTCCGCGATCGCGCGCAGATGCGGCTGGCTCGTCCCGGTGGCGATGACAAAATAATCCGTCACCGACGACAATTTCCGCACATCGAGAACGGCGGTATTTTCCGCCTTTTTATTGTCCGCAAGATCGCGGCACAGCAGCGCCAATTTTTTAGAATCCATAGTTGCGGGTGAATTTAACCACAGATGGACACGGATGAACACGGATAAATTTCTAAACGTAAAGTCGTGCCCCGCGAATCGCCTCCGCAACGGACGACGGAACCAAATTTTCAATTGGCAGTCCCGCCTTCACCCGCGCACGGATTTCCGACGACGACACGCCGAACGGAAAACCTTTCAAAGCGCGCCCGCGAAACGGTGGCGGAAAGTTCGGAGTTCCGCCTTCAGGCGGCCCGGCCGACCGGCTGAAGCCGGAACTCCAAACGGGACGCGGAATCACCACGAACTCCGCGAGCCGCGCCAGTTCCGCCGGTTCGCGCCAGGCGTTCAGCTTCGCCGCGTTGTCCGCGCCGATGAGATAAAACAACTGCGCGCCCGGAAACCGTTTCGCGTAATCGCGCAGCGTGTCCACCGTGTAGGAAATGCCGCCGCGCCGGATTTCCTGCCCGTCCACTTCGCAATTTGGTTTTCCCGCGAGTGCCAGCCGGAGCAGTTGCAACCGCACGGCGTCGGGCGCGGGTTTATTTTCCGGCTTGAACGGCGATTGCGCCGCCGGAATGAAAAACAATCTGTCCAAGCCAAGTTCCTCCACCGCCGCCTGCGCCACGAGCAGATGGCCAAGATGAACCGGGTCGAATGAGCCGCCAAAGATTCCAAGCTTCATCAGTTTTTAATTCTTAATTTTTAGTTTTAAGTTGCCGGAGCCGAAATCCAACTAAAAACTTAAAATTAAAAATTCAAAACCCGTCAGCAGCAGCGCCGCACGCCGTTGAATTTGTCTTCCGTGACCTGCGCGAAAACTTTTTGGTCGGAAGGTTGATCGCACGCGCAGGCCTGCTGCCGCGCCCGCTCGAACTGCGTTTCGCCGGACAGCTCCTTCGCCAGACCAAAGGCCAGCGCCGCCGCGCCGGCAGCGGTGCGAAGGTTCGGGCCGGATTCTTTTAGCGCGTAATCCGGCAGCCAGACCGGCTCGGTTTCGCGCAGCCCCGCTGGCTTGCGCTCCGACAAAATCAAAATCCATTCGCGCACGCTCAACAAAACAATCGCCGCAGCGAGCGCAAGGAAGGCTCCGGTGACGGCGGCGTCGAGCAGGTTGTTGAAATGCTGTGTGCGATTGGCGGCAACCGGTTTCCATGTGGCGTCACAAATCATTTTCTGCGCAGCAACTTTTGCGGTGAGTTCAGCATCGTCGGGCTTTGAATAAATTGCTGCCGCCAGCATCATCAAATCATAATTGGCTTTGGTATGCGTCCGCTGAAGATCAGGTTCTTTTTCCTTAAGCGATTTCGCCTGCGCCAAAAATCCGATTCGTGGATCGGAACTCCAAATTTTCTCCGCGCCCGCTGTGAACGTCACCGCCAGCAGCCAAACGAGCGGAATCAATGTGATGAACGCCAGCGTCGGCGAGCGTTTCGGAACGCCGGGCACCGTCTCGGCAAGCTTCGCCCGTGACCTCAAGGCCGAGACGGTGCGCGGCGCTCCAAGTGCCATTTTCAAAATGATCGTCGTGCCGAGGCAGAGCGCGATGGCGGCGAGCATCTGGTTGGCAATGCCGAACAGCGGCCAGAGCGAGTTGATGCCGCCCAGCGGGTCGCGCACGCCCTGGATCAAAAACCAGCCCCACGCGCCAACGAGCAACCCGCTGGTGAGCAGGTTGGCGCGGAGATTCCGGGTGTCGCCGAGCGGTTGCCAGACGTGGCCGAGAAAATCCTGGAGGATGTAGCGTCCGACGCGCGTGCCGGCATCAATCGTGGTCAGGATGAACAGCGCCTCGAACATGATGGCGAAGTGATACCAGAGATCCAGCCAGCGTCCGCGCGTGACGCCGGAAAAAATTTGCGCCATGCCCACCGCCAAGGTGGCCGCGCCGCCGGTGCGTCCGAACAGGGATTTTTCGCCGACCTGGCCGGCCAGCGCGTCCATTTGTTCGGTCGTGGCGTGAAAGGCGGGATCGTTGAGCGCATTGATTTTGGCCAGGGTCGCAGCGGGTTCGCCTTTGATGTTCATGCTCAAATAAACGCCCGGTTCCAGCGTGCAGGCGGCGATGAGCGCCATGATGGCGACGAGTGATTCCAGGCACATCGCCCCGTAGCCGATGGATCGCGCATGGCCTTCGCGGGTGATGAGCTTGGGCGTGGTGCCGCTGGCGATAAGCGTGTGAAAACCGGAAATCGCGCCGCAGGCAATGGTGATGAAGCAGAACGGGAAAATCTTTCCGGCCACGACCAGGCCGGAACCATCGGCGAAGGTGGTGAGCGCAGGCATCTTCAAATCCGGCAGCACGAGCAGGATGCCGAGGGCGAGGGCGAAGATCGTCCCGAGTTTCATGAACGTGCTCAAATAATCACGCGGCGCGAGCAGCAGCCACACCGGCAGCACGCTGGCGGCGACGCCGTAAATGATGATGCCCCAGGCGAGATTGATGTCGGTCAGGCTGAACACCTGCGCCCAGTGCGGATTTTCGTGGACGAGTTTGCCGCCCCAGACGGCCAGCAGTAGCAGGCCGACACCGAGTGCCGAGGCTTCCAGCACCTTGCCGACACGCAAAAATCTCATGTAGCCGCCCATGAACAGCGCGATGGGAATGGTCGCCGCCACGGTGAAAACGCCCCACGGACTTTCGGCCAGTGCCTTCACGACAACGAGCGCAAGCACGGCCAGCAAAATGACGAGGATGGCCAGAATCGCCAGCACGGCGATGGCCCCGGCGGAAGAATTCAATTCTTCCTTCACCATTTCGCCGAGCGATTTGCCGTTGCGCCTCATGGAGCAAAACAGGATTACAAAATCCTGCACCGCGCCGCCGAGGACGCCGCCAATCAAAATCCACAGCGCGCCTGGCAGGTAGCCGAATTGCGCCGCCAGCACCGGCCCGACGAGCGGCCCCGGCCCGGCAATCGCCGCGAAGTGGTGGCCGAACACGATCCATTTGTTTGTGCGGACGAAATCCTTGCCGTCGTCGTGGATTTCGCACGGCGTGGCGCGGCGGTTGTCGAGCGCGAGCACGCGGCAGGCAATCCACTTCGAGTAAAACCGGTAGCCGATGGCGTAGGTGCAGACGGCGGCGATGAGGAGATAGGCTGAGTTGACCGGTTCGCCGCGCTTGAACGCGAGCACGCCGTAAGCCCACGCGCCAAGCAACGCGAGGACGAACCAGAAAACCGGGGCGAGAATTTTTTTCATTTTTAAGGTATCGCGCGATTGTTTTACTCCACAAATGACGGCAGGAAAACTAAAATGACGACATGACGCGCCATTGCCAGAACTGCGGTGAACCCTGGATCATTTCCGGCCAGCCCGGTCGCGGCGAAGTTTGCATGAAATGCCGTGCGGACTTGCGCGTGTGCCTGAACTGCGCGAGCTACGATCTACGCGTGGCGCAGCAATGTCGTGAACGCCGTGCGGAACCTGTGCTGGAAAAAGCGGTCGGAAATTTCTGCGAGTATTTTGAATTCGCCCGGCGCAAGTGGGTGCCGAAGGAAGTGAAGACTTCGCGCGAGGCGGCGGCGCGGGCGCACTTTAAAAATTTGCTCGGCGATTGAATCTTGCAGCTTTAACATCTGGCATTAACATCATTGCGCACGCCCGCACGCCGGCCGCATGGAAAATTTTGTGAAACAAGCTGATTGCCAATCCAGAGCCATTTGCATCCTGGGGATGCATCGCAGCGGCACTTCCACCGTCACCCGGGCAATCAACCTGCTGGGGGCGCATCTGGGCGAGGATGCGAAAATGATGCCCTCCAGCCCGGCCAATCCCGAAGGCTACTGGGAACATCTGGAGATTAATGATCTTCAGATAAGACTGCTGGCGCGGTTGGGGCGGAATTGGGACACCGCCGAACCGTTGCCGGAGCGGTGGCTCCAATCAGATGCCATCCGTCCCTTCAAGGATGAACTCGCCAGACTGGTTGCGGCCAATTTCGCCGGCCATCCTCTTTGGGCATGGAAAGAGCCGCGAACCTGCCTTTTACTGCCGCTATGGCGGGAGGCGCTGGAAAAAACCGGAACAAAATTGTCCTGCTTGTTCGTCGTGAGAAGTCCGGTTGATGTCGCCAGCTCGTTGTTCCGCAGAGATGCCGTTCCGTTCAACAAGGCTTTGGGCATCTGGTTCCACTATAACATTGTTGCACTTAAAGATGCCGCCGGCCTGCCCATCGTTTTTCTTAACTACGACCATTTGCTGGCATCCTGGGAACCGGAACTGCGCCGGTGCGCGGCCACCCTTGGTCTTGATTGGCCAAAAGATGAACTCCAGCATCGGGAGGCGATGAATTCATTTATTCAGCCCGGCCTGCGTCACAACCAGTCGTCGCTCGACCAGTTGCAAGAACTGCCACAGCCGGTGCAGGAACTTTATCAGGTTTTGCTCGAAGCCAGCACCCAGCCGTTCACTCCCGACCACCGCTTCGATGAGACGATCAACCGGTTGTCCAAAGATTTCCATGCTTACGCATCGTTTTTTCAAAACGGTTCCGTCCTGCCGCCCCGGAACCGAGGGACACGCACCTGGCACCGTTGGCAAAAATCCTTTCGCAAACACTTTTGAATGCCAGCCGTAAAACAACCCGGCATGGGGCGGGGCAGCGTTTTAGCC
>DMQW01000163.1:0-1912 GCA_003455565.1 Limisphaerales bacterium | reverse complement strand
GGGGGCGGGGCAGCGTTTTAGCCTGACCATCGGCAAAATCAATTGTAAAATCCTGCGCATGAAAGTCAGCGGCTTTCTTTTTTTCACATCAAATCAAATGGTGGCCACGGTCATGGCACTGAATCAATGAGCCTTCCCAAAGTCAGCATTCTTGTGCCGGTGTATAACGCCGGGCCGTTTCTGGCGGAATGCCTGGAATCCATCCTGGGCCAGGATTTCGGTGATTATGAACTGCTCATCTGCGATGACGGCTCCACCGACGGCAGCCTCGCGCTCATCAAACACTACGCCGCCAGAGACCCGCGCATCCGCTGGTGGCAAAATCCGCGCAACCTTGGCCTGACGCGAAATCACAATCTGTGCCTGCGGGAAGCGCGCGGCGAGTTCATCAAATTTGTTCACCAGGACGACAAGTTGCTGCAATCGTCGGAGCTGTCCCGGATGTTGGAGATTTTAGAGCAAGACGCAACGGTGGCGCTGGTGGGCACGGGCTCGCAGCTCATTGACGCCCAGGCGCGCGTGCTGACGGTGCGGAATAATTTCCATCAAACGGGCACCTGGGATGGAAAAGCCGTAATTGTGAAATGCCTGGAACAGAACCAGAACCTTATCGGCGAGCCGACGGCCGTGATGTTCCGCAAAAGCCAGGCCGGACGCGGCTTTGACGAGCGGTATCGGCAAATCGTGGATATGGAACTATGGTTTCATTTGCTGGAACAGGGCCGGTTTGCCTACCTCGCCGAATCGTTTTTTGCCCACCGCATCCATCCGCAGCAGGCGACCGAAATGCACAAGCGCACCGGGGTCAGCGTGGATGATCATCGGCTGCTGTTCACCGATTATTATCGCAAACCGTGGCTGCGTGAATACGCCACCCGGCGGATGTGGTTCAAACAAATTTACTATCTGCGGAAAAAATATGGCCCGCGTGCTCAAACGTTGGCGGCGGAAGCGATGACCAGACTCAAACCATTTTGGTATGCGGTTTACTGGCTGGAGCACAAATTCGCGCGCCCATTTGTAAAATTGAAGGAGCGCCTCCTCCGCCGCCTGACAAAATCATAACCCGTCCATCAAATTTGCGGATTTGCCATTTGTGACATAATCCACCCGTCAGGATTTATTTTATCCGACCACGTTCCTTGGCGGATTGCTCCAGTGCTTGAATAACTATATTGGCCGTTCGGTCCCAAGTTAGCTTTCCAACCAACTCCCGGCCTTTATTGGCATATTGTTCGCGGATGGCGGGATTCATGAGCCGTTTAATCGCATCAGCGATTTCAATTGGATTTTTAGGGTCTTCCAGTAAAATGGCTTCGTCGTTTTTAATATGCTCCGCTGCTCCGTTATACTGTCCGCAACTCATCACCGTCGCACAACCATGCGCCATTGCTTCCAAAGGGGACAGGGGAGATGGATCTGAAAGTGTTGGCAAAACATAAATGTCGGATGCCGCATAATAGTCACTGGTGTTTTTTACTAAACCGCCCCATGTGATTTTGTCATCAATGCCTAATTCAACCGCTTGCGTTTTAAAAGAATGCGGCTCTCCACTACCCAAGACCACAAGTTTGAATGCCCTGTTCTTCAAGATTCCAAGTGCCGCTACCAGCGAGCTTAAGCCTTTTCTCTTAAATTCAGAACCAACAAACAGCACGAGCACTTCCTCTGCCCCGACTCCTAATTTTCTTCGCCACTCGGTTCGCTTTTCTACTATGTTTGACGCGGGAATATCCACGCCCGAAGGCGCAATAAAAAAACGATCATCTGGAATTGGATAAGATTTTTGAACATTCTGCTTTGTCATTTCAGAAACTGCCACCCAAAATCGTCCTGGCACAATTTTATAATGAATTTTTTCCAGGAGCCAGTTGGCGCAAACACTGGGGTCGGTTAGAATTTTAATCCATGT
>DMQW01000235.1:1383-4535 GCA_003455565.1 Limisphaerales bacterium | reverse complement strand
TCCTTGACCTGCCCGGTCAACCCCGGCTGGCGGGCGCCAGCCTGGGCCGGCGTGTGTGAATAAGGATCCATGGGGAACGCGCCATACTCGCCGGGTGATTTGCAGTCTCCGATGCCTGAACGGATGTCGTAGTAACTTTCTGCCAGCTTCCGGAGCATGGGTTGCGACACGCCAGAATCAAGGGCGCGAAAAAAAGTTTCCTGCACCGCGAGCAGGAGTTTGGAAACCATGTGCCAGTAAATGCAGCCCAGCCCTTCATACCCAAAGAAAGTCCCGGAACGCCCGGTGAAAGATTGATGGTCAAAGAGACGTTCAAAAATTTCCAAGACGGTTGTTTTTTCATCATCCACCAAGCGGGCATGGCCGGCAAGGGACAGTTTTTCAAAAATCCGATGCAAGTCCCGGACGCTGGCAATGGCCGCATTGAAATGGTATCTGCCGTTCACATCCCGCTCCACGAGCAGAGAGTTGCCATCCACCAGCATTTTTTTTAACAGCCGGGAGCGCGCAATTTCTTTGCCCGGAATATTGTTCTTCTCAATGAATCGCGGCAACTGGCGGTTCGGATACAGCAAATAAGAATACTGATCGGCGCGAAAGAGTTCACCGCGTTTTAATGCCATTAGCAACCCGAGTGATTCTTCGGCAGAAAGGCAGCCGGAACTGAGCACGGCGACCTGCCCTTCCAACATTGTGTAAAGACGGCGTATGAGAATTTCCCCATCTCGATCCAGCTTGATCAGATTGTATGCGTGATAGAGACCGTCAGGCCGACGGTTGGCCTTGATGGACTCATCGGCAAAAGCCAGCGCGACATTGAAAAAATCGAGCAGCCTTTTCCCTTTGACCGAAATCATCCGGCCGGAGAATCCGCCGGCATAAATCTTCTTCCGATACCGACAACCGGCACGTCCGAGGTCGTCAAGAATGCGGCGGCGGGAGCGGTCGCCAATCGGTTTGGCCAACAATGGTTCATGACATTTTAGAACCCGGCGCAGGGCCAGGAAAAGACGCGCAACTTCAGCCGAAATACTCACCTCGGATTGTTCCAGTGAGCGAAATGTTTCCAGGCAAAAAACCAAGTAGCGGCGAAGGTGATACAACGTTACCATGAAAGCGCCATTGCCAACGAGGGCGTTGTTGGCATCGTTCCACTCCGGTCGTTGCGTGTTCAGCCAGATGCCCGCTTCAGGAACGAAGTTGGAAATTTTGGCCAGCAACAAGATGAGCATCTTCTCGGTCAGATTGATGAGATGAATCTGCTCGTCCGAACCCCAAATCAACTTGCCGTCCGAACCTTTCGCCTTAACACGGCGACCAATCAATTCGTTCTGAACCGGGTCAAAATCCACGGTTTCCTTGGGGTTTGCGAGCAATTGTTCGTAGGGTTTAATACGGTAAGGAACATTCGCGTAGGAAAATACCTTGCGGGTTAGAAATTCCTGCAACGTGACCGGTTCGTGACTCTTCAAGACCTCCAGCAGCTTGAGCAAGTAAATGATCTGGTGATCACCCCAGTAGCCAATGTGCGATCACGGGTCATGCGGATCAACTATCTCCCAATCAATACCATCGCGCGCGATGCGATAAGGATTGTAGCCGTCTGCGGTGGAGGCGTTGACAAAGCGACAGATCATGCCGGAGGTAAAACCCGGAAACGAAACAGCCAGCGCCTCCCAATTCTGAAAAATGTCACGCCAGTTCCCCTCGTAGTTCAAGACCCGCGAACCATCGGCATTACGGGTGGCAATGGAAAAGCGATTCCAAGGACGGCTGGGATCGCCGTGACGCCGGCTGAAAGTAAGCGGCAGATATTCTCGACAAAGACGCTCTAGGTTTGCATCTCCCGTTTTGCAGGCCATTTTCAGCAGATGAGAAAGCCTGGTGGGTTTTCCCAGCTTTCGGAAGAATGCTGCATAACTGGCAGCTGCTTCATGGTTGGCATGGCCGACGAAAGCCAGCAGATCTGCCGGGTCAATCTGATACCCATCGGCGAAAACTCCGCCACGCATAATATTGAAAAGAGCGTTGCCGAAATGTCGCGCGTTACGAAGCGACTGGCCGGATTTTTGGAAGCCATCCGCACTGGCAACGAGCTTTCGCAAATCTGCCGTGCCCCGATCAATGTCTGTTTCAACAAGTTTTTGTAGTAGTTCCGGCCGACGCAAGTAGCGATTAATTTTGGCGATCTGCGACGGGCCTTGATTCACATCGGCGACCACAAGCCAGTCCACGCTTTGCCCATGTCGCAAGCTGATTTCGGCATTAACAAAATACGCTCCGCGTTCAGCGCGAACATCATTCTCGGTTCGGACTGCTTGACCGCGTCGAAAATGGTCGAGTTGAACCGACAAGAGCAAAGTAGCGCGACGCGGCAAGCCAATGGACCAAACAGTCGTAGTTTTGAGTGCTTCGGCAGGTTCAGGACGATCTACCGGAATAGCGCTGAGAGCAAATAATCCCAGACCGGTCGCTTCGACCAGCTCGTTCTTTTTATAGGCGTCAATCAATGTGCTTTTTTCGAGCTGGAACTGGCTTCCGATTCCACATGGCATCAGGTTCTGAATGCCGTCGAGCAAGTTGATGCGTAGAGCGACGGTGCCGGAATTGGTCAGCCAGGCTTTTCTAACAAAGCCGAATTGATCGCTGTTGAACCAGCCATAGCGAAAGGTCAAACCGAGATCAAGGTTGATTTCCTCGAAAGTCAATTTATTTCCGGTGAAATTTTTGTAGAGATTGCGCTGAATCTGATAAATGCCGCTATACCGGTCAGAAAATGGCTCCCAAAGGAAGTCACGACCTTGCCGGCAAATTGTCATCACTGTTTTGGAACCGGTGATTTCCGCCGAGTTGTGGATTTTATCGTCGGTGTAATACGGGAACAGCGCAAGGTCGGGACTGCCGCGTCCGGCGGTCAGCGCACCGTTGCTGGATATGAACATCCAATGATCCGAACCACTGACAATGCTCATTAAAAAGGGGCGCATCCGATCGTAGTTCGCAATGCAGTAAAATTCCTCGCCGTCCATGGAGTCCTGCTGTCCGTGAACGGAATTGCCATCCTCGAAAATTGGATCCTGCCCAACGTGAAGTTTTTTTTCATGGCTGTTTCAAACGCCGTGGCGAATGGCTTGAATAAAATTGATGACAAG
>DMQW01000235.1:0-1160 GCA_003455565.1 Limisphaerales bacterium | reverse complement strand
ATTGATGACAAGGACAAACCTGAATAAAATCAGAATCACCGTCATTCCTTGTGACTTAACATCAAGGTGGCGCGAGGCTGGATAACGAAGCGGCCTTGTCCTGATCCACATAAAATGGAATGTTCACATGAGCTGGATGGCCTTTGCCATCGAAAACATACGCGAACAGGCGGTAAGCACCCGGCTTGGATGGAGCTTTCAAAATTATCTCGCCATCTTTTACATTTTGCACCAAGCCCGGCAGGCTCTTGGGCTTTGTTTCAAAATCACCGCCTGTTTTCAAGTCCGTGCTTTCTTCCATTACTTCCCATATGTAAATGAGAGGGTTGTGACTATAGTCGCTGGCCTGGATTTTTGCAGGATAACTTTCACCAAGCTTGAGATGGATATTTTGATGGGCGGTTTTCCCGTCCAGCCAGGCACCGGCGAGGTGCGGACTGCGGGTTGCCGGCCATGCACCCGTCCAAAGATATTGCATGACGTCAACCGCAGCGATTTCTTCGCCCGATTCGAGGAACATCCCATACCAAGTAGGCGTGCGTTCCTGCTTATGTCCCCAAAGAAAAACATACGAGCCAACACATTGTTTTTGATCTGCCTGAATCACCGCCTCAAACCGCTTTTGATAAAAATCGGCTTTGGTGGTGCTGTCGTTTTCAATCGGCGCACTCCAATCAGTTTTTTTCACTTCCCAGTGACCGGTCGCACCCCACTCGGTCACCATGTAGGGACCACTCCAACCTGACTCGCGCAAATAGCGCGGCAGATTCACGATGTCGGCATACATTTGGAACGAGAGAAGATCCAAGTCCGGTGCCCGGGTTTTGACTTGTCGGACTAAATCCTGTTTGAAGCCGGCCAAAGGCGTGGTGGTCAGATGATTGGTATCTATCTGATGGATCATTTTGGAGATGTCATTGACAGCATCCCAAACCTTTGGATTCTTGGCATCCAGATTCAATTCGTTGCCGATTGCCCATATGATTAAAGCCGGGTCATCTTTGTATTTCAAAACCTCTGCTTTAACTCTTTCAAACTGGCGTGCAACTGCCACTGGGTCGTTATAGTCGAAACCGAGGCGTTCACGCTCGATTTCCAAACCCATCGTGACATAAAGCTTATTCTTGAAAGCACTATTTAATAACTGCTGACCTGATACC
>DMQW01000371.1:7954-10389 GCA_003455565.1 Limisphaerales bacterium | reverse complement strand
TTCACACAGGCTCTTCACGCCGCGCTCCGTTCGCGCCAAACGTGTGTCATCAATTTTACGATTCTCCATAAAAGGGGTTTCATTCTGGCGCGCTCGCTCGCTCGGACATAAATTGGCGGCATGACAACTCCGCCTCGCGAATCCCGCCGTGCCTTCCTCAAAAAAAGCGCCGCCGCGACCGTCGTGTTTGCAGGGATTGATTTCGCCGCGTTGGCTGCGGGCGCGACGAAGGATGATTCTGTTTCCACCAAAGCTGATTCCGCCGCCGCGCTCCCGTGGTATCGCCGCGCGTTGCGCTGGGGGCAGACGAACATCACGGAGATTGATCCGCAACGATACGACATCGCGTGGTGGCGGCAGCATTGGAAGCGCACGCAGGTTCAAGGCGTCATCTTTAACGCTGGCGGCATCGTCGCATATTATCCGAGCAAATTCCCGCTCCATTACCGCGCATCTGGCCTTGGTGATCGCGATCTTTACGGTGAACTTGCCCGCGCCGCGCACGAGGACGGACTGGCCGTGCTCGCCCGCATGGATTCCAATCGCGTGCATGAGGATCTTTTTCGCGCGCACCCGGACTGGTTTGCCACGGACGCGAACGGCAGAACGCATCGGGCCGCCGACCTGTATGTCACGTGCGTCAACAGTCCTTACTACGACGAATATCTTCCGTCCGTGCTACGCGAAATCATCGAGCGCTCGCACCCGGAAGGAATCACGGACAACAGTTGGGCCGGGCTGGAGCGCGACAACATTTGCTTCTGCGAAAATTGTCAGCGCAAGTTTCGCGAGCAGGCCGGCCAGCCCATCCCGCGCGCAAAAAACTGGGACGACCCGGTTTATCGCCAGTGGATTCAGTGGAACTACGCGCGGCGGTTGGAAATCTGGGACATGTTCAATCGCACCACGCGCGAGGCCGGCGGGGCGCATTGCCTCTGGCTCGGCATGAACAGCGGCACGATTTCCGGCCAGGCGCAGCGATTCCGCGATTACAAGGCGATCTGCGAACGGTCAGAAATCGTGATGCTCGATGAGCAGGCGCGCAATGACGTCACGGGATTTCAACACAACGGCGAGGCGGGCAAACTCATCCACGGATTGCTCGGCTGGGACAAACTGATTCCCGAAAGCATGGCGATGTATCAGGCGGGCCGGCCTGCGTTCCGGCTGGCGAGCAAACCCGAACCCGAAGCGCGGCTCTGGATGCTGGAAGGTTTCGCGGGCGGCATTCAACCGTGGTGGCATCACGTCGGCGCGGAACAGGAAGACCGTCGCATGTTCCGCACTGCCGAACCGATCCTCCGCTGGCACGCGGAGAACCAACAGTATCTGATCAACCGCCGACCCATCGCCACGGTCGGATTGGTTTGGTCGCAACCGAACACCGACTTTTACGGGCGCGACAATTCGGATGAACTGGTCGAACTTCCGTGGCGCGGTTGGACGAATGCACTCGTCCGCGCGCGGATTCCTTACCTGCCGGTTCACGCGGATCACATCGCGCGCGATACAGATCAATTTTCAGTTCTCATTTTGCCCAACCTCGCGGCGATGTCCGCCGCACAAGTTGCAGCCGTGCGACGGTTCGTCGAACGCGGTGGTGGCCTCATCGCCACGGGCGAAGCGAGCCGTTGCAATGAATCGGGCGAACCGCAGTCCGACTTCGCGCTGGCGGACTTGTTCGGCGCACACGTCATCAACGCCGCTGCCAATTTTGCCAATCGTCGTCGGGCGGCGGAAACGCAACACACCTACTTGCGACTGACTCCGGAACTGCGCGCGCGAGTTTATGGACCTAAGGCCGGAAACGAACCGGCGGCGAACGGCGAACGGCATCCCGCACTCAAGGGTTTTGACGAGACGGACCTCCTCGCGTTCGGCGGCATGTTGGAATCGCTGCGCGTGGACAGCGGAGCAACGGTTCTGGCGACGTTCATTCCCGCGTTCCCAAGCTTCCCGCCCGAAACCGCCTGGATGCGCCAACCGCACACGGACATTCCCGGACTCATCGTGAACGAAGCCGGCGGTCACGGTCGCGTGGCTTTTCTGCCCGCCGATCTCGACCGCCGCTTTGGTCGCGACAACCTACCGGACCACGGCAACCTGCTGGCGAACCTCGTGCGCTGGACGGCGCGGGAAAATCTGCCGTTGCAAGTCGAGGGCGCAGGATTGGTGGACTGCCATTTGTATCAGCAGCAGAACAAACTGGTGTTGCATCTCGTCAACCTCACGAGCGCGGGCACATGGCGTGCGCCGGTGGATGAACTGATCCGCGTCGGCCCGTTGAGCGTGCGCGTGCGTCTGCCAACCGGCGTGCGCGGGAATCACATTCAACTTCTGGTTTCAAAAGCTTCGACGAAAGCCGTGATGAAGAATGGCTGGCTTCACTTCGATGTCCCGACGATTTTGGATCTTCGCGGTGGAATCGCAGATCG
>DMQW01000371.1:0-7807 GCA_003455565.1 Limisphaerales bacterium | reverse complement strand
GGCTGGCTTCACTTCGATCTTCCGACGATTCTGGATCACGAAGTCGCGGTGATTGGCTGAACGCGACGAAGCTGCTGGCGGGCGAATTCAAACCGGGCGATAAAATCAAAGTCAGCGCGAAGGATGGTGCGCGGTGCATTACATCGTGCGTTGAAACTGCGTCACGGACTGGCTAAAGGCAAACGAGAAACTCTTTTTCGCCGGCAATCCACGTCAAGTCTCTGGCAAAAATTGATTAGAAATAATATATTGAAAGCGAGATATTTAATCGAAACTTATGAAAAAACTAGCACTCCTCGCACTCCCGGCGGCGTTCGCGCTCGCCTTGACCACCAACGCTTTTGCCGCCGACGGCAAGGCGGTTTATGCCGACAACTGCGCCAAATGCCACGGTGACGACGGCAAAGGCGCGACCAAGATGGGCCAGAAACTCGGCGCGAAAGATTACACCGACGCGGCCGTGCAAGCGGCATTCACCGACGACCAGGCCTTCAAGTCCGTCAAGGAAGGCATGAAGAAGGACGACAAGACGTTGATGAAACCGTCCGAGCTTTCGGATGGCGACATCAAGGCGTCCGTCACCTACCTGCGGACGTTTAAGAAATAATTTGTAGCAGCCGATGTGAGTCGGCTCTAATCGTTTCAGAAAAATAGAATGAGCGGACTCACGTTCGCTGCTGCCCGGGCGGAACGAAAAACGCTTTTGCCCTGCGTGCCGCTGGTGCAAACTGGCGCGAACGGCATGAACATCGCGATCATCGGACTGGGCTACGTCGGGCTGCCGCTGTGCCTGCAATTTGCGCGCAGCGGCGTCCGTGTGCTGGGCCTCGACATTGACGCCAAAAAAGTTTCCGCGCTCAATGCCGGTCGCAGTTACATCAAACACATTTCTGCCGGTGAAATCCAGAAGCTCGTCCGTGCCGGGAAATTTTCCGCCGCCACCGACTTCGCCAGAATCAAAAATGTTGAAGCGAAACCTCGTAGGAGACGAGGTAACGAGTCTCAAACTAAAAAGAATTTAGAGAGTCCTCACGTCGTCGCCTACGATTTGGGAAATGTCGAAGCGATTTTGATCTGCGTTTCCACGCCGCTCAAAAAAAATCGCGAGCCGGATTTATCCTTCGTTCTCAATACTGGCAAAGCCATCGCGCCGCATTTGCAACGCGGACAGCTTGTCGTTCTTGAATCCACGACGTATCCCGGCACGACGGAGAATGAATTGCGCGAAGTTTTAGAAAAAGGTTCGGGACTAAAAGCGGGCAAAGATTTTCACCTCGCGTTTTCGCCGGAGCGCGAAGACCCCGGCAATCCCAAAAGCAAAGTTGCCGAGATTCCCAAGGTCATCGGCGGCTTTACGCCTGCGTGTCTCGAAGCGGCGAAGAAAGTTTATAGCCGCGCGATCCGCCATCTTGTTCCCGTCGCGAATTGCCGCACCGCCGAGGCGGCGAAGCTGCTGGAAAATGTTTTTCGCGGCGTCAACATCGCGCTCGTCAACGAACTCAAGGGCGTTTATGCCGCGATGGACATTGACATCTGGGACGTCATCGCCGCTGCGCGCACGAAGCCGTTCGGGTTCATGCCGTTTTATCCGGGGCCGGGACTCGGTGGACATTGTATCCCGATTGACCCGTTTTATCTCGCGTGGAAGGCGCGGCAGGTCGGGCAGGAAACGCGCTTTGTGGAACTTGCCGGCGAAATCAACCGCGCCATGCCCGAACGCGTCGTCGCGCAAGTGGCGAAGGCGCTCGCGGCGCAAAAGAAAAAATTGCGCGGCGCGCGGGTGCTGGTGCTGGGCCTCGCTTACAAGGCGAACGTGGCGGACGACCGCGAATCGCCGAGCTATGTTTTAATGAATTTGTTGAAAACGCGCGGTGCGGAAGTTTTTTATTTTGATCCGCACATTCCCATCATTCGCAAGACGCGGGAACATCCGCATTGGGCGGGCACGAAATCCGTGAAATGGAACCGCCAGACGATTTCCCGTTTCGATGCAGTCTTGATTTCAACGGCGCACAACGCGGTGAATTATCAGCAGCTCGCCGACTGGTCGCCGCTCATCGTGGACACGCGCAACGCACTGGCGAAATGCAACGTCGCGCCGGGAAAAGTCTGGAAGGCGTGAGCGAATTGAAATCGGCTCGCCACGTCCGGCTTTTGTTGGGAAACTGCGGGTGACATGAGAATTCTCGCCCTGGATCACGGAACCAAGCGCATCGGCGTCGCCGTCAGCGACGAAACCAAAATCATTGCGCAGCCGCTGGAATATATTCTCGCCGCGCCGTTCGCGGATTTTCTGGTGCGTTTGAAAAAAATCCTGCTTGAAAAGGAGATTGACCTCATCCTCATTGGCCTGCCGCGCAACATGGACGGCAGTTACGGCCCGGCGGCGCAAAAAGTGCAGACGTTCGTCGGCGTTTTGAAAACCGCCGTCACCGTGCCCATCAAAATGTGGGACGAGCGGCTGACGAGTTCGCAGGCGAATAAAATTTTGATCCAGGGCGGTGTGCGCCGCGATAAACGCAAAGAAAAAGTGGACAAGATGGCGGCGGCGATTTTGTTGCAGAGTTATCTGGACGGGATTTAATTTTTCAACCACGGATGAACACGGATAAACACGGATACGGAAAACTTTTGACGCGAATTTCGCTAATTAACGCGAATTTAATTAGCGAAAATTCGCGCAATTCGCGTCTGCCCCATCCGTGTCCATTCGTGTTTATCCGTGGTTAATTTTCTGTGACTACGCTCAAATTCAAACTCGTCATCGCCTACGACGGCTCCGGCTACGAAGGCTGGCAGATGCAGAAGACCGGCACGGGCGTCCAGCAGGTGATCGAGGAATCGCTGGCGAAATTGTTTCCCTCCGCGCCGCGCCTGTATAGTTCCAGTCGCACGGACACGGGCGTCCACGCACTCGGCATGGTCGCGCATTTTGAAGTGCCGCGTGCCGAATGCCGGATGCCCGCGCACAAGGTTGCGCTGGCCATCAATGCGCGGCTGCCGCAGGCCATCCGCGTGCTATCGTCCGCGCGAGCGCCGGAAAAATTTCATGCGCGGTTCAACGCGACGGGCAAACAGTATCGTTACTGCGTCTGGAATCTGCCGACGATGAATCCGCTGATCCGGCAGACGGCGTGGCACGTTCCGCGCAAGCTGGATTTGAAGGCGATGCGCGCGGCGGCGAAATTATTGGTCGGCAAACATGATTTCAAATCGTTCGCCGGCACGCGCAGTTATGAGATGGAATCCAATGTGCGCACGTTGACGCGATGCGACCTTAAAAAGTCCGGCGCGCAGTTCACGTTCGTCATCGAGGGCGATGGTTTTCTTTACAAGATGTGCCGTGGCATCGTCGGCACGCTGGTGCAGGTCGGCCTCGGAAAATTTCCGCCGGACGAAATCAAAACGATGCTCGCGCACAAGGACCGGCGCATGGCGGGCATGACCGCACCCGCGCTCGGGCTGGTTTTGTGGAAGGTTTATTATTCAAAATCTCGTAGCAGCCGACGTGAGAAGGCTCTGACTAAAAGTGCAGAATGAGCCTCGTTACCTCGTCTCCAACCAATGAAATGAATGAACATTGTTTTGGTTGAACCGGAAATTCCGCCGAACACGGGCAACGTGGCGCGATTGTGCGCGGCCACGAAATCCGTTTTGCATCTCATCGAGCCGTTCGGTTTCAAGCTGGACGATTCGCAGCTCAAGCGCGCGGGCATGGATTACTGGCAGCAGGTCGAGTGGCATCGCTGGCGCAACTGGACGGCGTTTGCGGAAAAACTTCCGGCGGACGCGCGGCTGTGGTTTGTGGAATCCAACGGCGCGAAGAATTACAGCGAGGTGAAATTTGCGGCGGACGATTATCTGGTGTTCGGACGCGAGACGGCGGGTTTGCCAAAACAGCTTTTGGAAAATCACCGTGAACATTGGCTGCGGATTCCGATGTTCAACGCGCAATCGCGTTCGCTGAACCTGTCCAACTGCGTCGCACTGGTTTTGTTCGAGGCCTTGCGACAGCTGGGATTCAAGGGTGAAATTCAGTGACGGCTCAAAACCGCTTGTTGTATTCCTCGTGCGAGCCAATCCATTCCCAGAGGAAAATTTCGCCAGAAAATTTGCCGACGGCGCGGTAGTGGCCGCCCACGCGCACTGACCAATCAGACTTGCCGATGGATTTGAAATACAATGACGGATGATAAGCGTTTGCCGACCAGAGCCGGTAATTCTTTTGCGCCAACATCCTCACTTCGGCGGGCAACGCGCGATACCGCCGCCAGAATTCGGACGTTCCTCGGCTGGGAATGATCACGGTTCGCGCAGGATGTCGGTGAGCGGAACCGTTTTGCCAGCGTCATGTTCGGCATCTGCCGCGTCATGGAGCGCGCCGAACTTGCCGGCGGCGGCATCGCGTTTCATTTGCTTGTCCCATTCGTCGTCCTCGAAAGGATGCAGCAACGCCTCCAGCTCGCAACGCTCTTGCAGCGTGAGTTGGTCAATCGCAGCCTTGATTTCAGCAACCGTGCTCATGCTGGAAAATTAAGCGCAATGCGGTTTGGCGTCAATGCTGTGAATTAAAATCCGGTGTCGGTGCTTGACAAAAAAGCGGCATCTGCCAAAAAGGAGTTGTGAGCAAGGCATCACGCCAACGACTGCGTGAAACTGCAAAGCAAAAGGGAAATCGCTTTGCTGGCAGGATTGTATTTCTCCCTCTCTCAATCATCACGCTGGCGGCTGCCGGTCTTTTCGCATGGATTCACTTCGGCCAAAACCCTGCAAACCAAAAAGCAGTTGCTACCGTTGAGCAACCAACTTTTAAGCAACCGCAAACTCTCAATGAACTTTTGAGTTTGCCGCCAACCGATCTTGAACGCTGCGACATTTCGCGGATGAATCTGCTTTGCGCCGAAGGTTTGCCCGGAGCGGAAAATCTGAATGTGCCAGAATGTATGAACACGCTCGACCAGTGGGCGCAGCATATCAAAGCGGAAACCGACCGGAACTATCACCGTTTCAAAGAAGACCCGGCTTACTATTCCAACTCCGAAGCCTTCTACAAGATGCTGATGATGGCCGTGGTGTTGTATGAAGATTATGGAGTCCGTTACAATCCCAAACTGATTACCTCGCCGGAAGCGACTACAGCCGACGATCATTTCTTCGCGGATTCGCGCGACATTTTGATTCACGGGCTGGCTGGGCCGCAACACATGGGGACGTGCAGTTCGATGCCAATTCTTTACATCGCGCTGGGACGGCGGCTGGATTATCCGTTGAAACTGGCAAAGGCCAAAGGCCATCTTTTCATGCGCTGGGAAAGTCCGACTGAAAAGTTCGACATGGATGCGACTGGCAAAGGTTTGGATAAGTATGATGATGAGTTTTACAAAAAGTGGCCGTTTCCGTTGAGCGAAGCGGACATCAAAGAAGAAGATTATCTCAAATCTCTTTCTGCCAAAGAGGAGTTGTCCGTTTTCCTTTCCATTCGCGGCGCTTGTCAGAATGAGAACGGGCAACTTGGGGATGCGCTGGCGAGTTTCAACCTAGCCTACAAATTGGTGCCAACGTGGAGAGGCAACCAAGTGATGCTGGCACAAGCTCGGCAAAAATTGTCTCGTCCGGTCGCGTTCGTGCAGCAACAACAGCCAATCAATCCGAACATTCCCGCAGACCCGAACCCGATGCAACAAATTCAACCGCGAAATCCATTCCGAACACCATGAAAACTACAAAATCCATCATCATTGTTTTGTTTGCGCTGCTGACGGCACAAATCGCTTCTGCTTACTATTGCCCGTCAACTGGCCGCTGGTTGTCGCGTGACCCGATTGGTGAGCCGGGTTTTCAAGTTCAACAAATGGCAGCGCAAATGCCTATTGTGACATCTGGCCGGTGGATTAACCGCGATCCGATTGGCGAGCAGGGTAAGAAAGTGGATACTGCCACAGCCTTTCTTAATGCGCTTGGAATTAAGAGCCGGCTTTCAAAACCGAACATAAACTCCAATCCAGACGCGAATCAAAACACCGTCAATTTGTATGTTTTTGTTGGAAACAACCCAGTCATCGCTGTGGATGGTTTTGGATTGTTTGGCCTTCCTAATGCTTGTCGTCAGCCATTGCCCTTCCCTTCATGTTCCAGTGTATGTGATAGCTATGGGAATGAAGAATATCCCGGATTGGGAGTTAGCCTACAGTGCTTTTGCAAGTGTGCCGGTGACAGTCCGTGGGCAAAAGCAGTTCGAGGATGTCTCGCGTGCGCACATGCACACGGGGTTGGCGTTGAAGTAGCTCATGTTGAATGTTATGCATTAGCATCTCTCTCACATATTCCGCCGACAGCAACATTGGCCAAATGCTACCTCGAATGCGGTGGAAACCCCATTCCACAACCTTGGTAAATTTTTTAGCCAAAAAGCCAGTAAGGTTGTATGCAAAAAAACACAGTAGTCACGGCAGGGATTCTGGCTATTTCGGCTGAATTGCTTTGTTTTTTTCTTTTCTTGTTTCCCTTGTTTGGTCCAGCGATGTATATCGCCATTATTTTTTTGTATCCTGCCATGTTTGTTTGGAGGCTTCTGCTGCCCGTTACTCCAGAGTCATTTAATTTAATTTCGCTTTTCCTATTAGCGTTCTTGCAATTCTTCTTAATTATATGGGCAATTTTGAGTTTCAAAAAGAAGAACGGGTGAATATGAATCTATGCGTGTTGCAGTAACAGGAGCATTCGGCTATTCGGGGCGCTACGTTGCGCGCCGTTTGCTTGATGCAGGTCACGCTGTCATCACCTTGACGAACTCCTTGAAGCGTGACAATCCATTTGGCCAGCAGGTGCAGGCATTCCCCTTCAATTTTGATAAGCCTGAACGACTGGCTGAATCACTACGGGGGATAGACGCGCTCATCAACACCTACTGGGTGCGATTCGACCATCGGCTATTTACACACAATGAGGCAGTAGCCAACACGAAGATTTTGTTCCAAGCAGCGAAAGATGCCGGAGTGCGCCGGATTGTTCATGTGAGCATTACCAATCCAGACATTCATTCCGACTTGCCATATTTTAGTGGCAAAGCTGAATTGGAATCGGCTCTTACTTCTCTGGGTGTGTCTTACTGCATTTTGCGTCCGACTGTTTTGTTTGGAAAAGAGGATGTGCTGGTCAATAACATCGCTTGGTCTTTGCGCCATCTTCCACTGTTTGGTGTGTTTGGGTCTGGCGAATACAAGATGCAACCTATTTATGTGGACGACTTGGCATCTGCCGCCGTTGAGGAAGCAGCCGGCGAGCGAAATGAAACAATCAATGCAATCGGGCCAGAGACGTTCACATATCGTGAGTTGGTGGAGACGGTCAAAAGGACATTGGGTCTGAAACGGCTCATTGTTAGCGTGCCGCCCGAACTTGGATATTGGGCTTGTCGAGCCACCGGCTTGCTTGTTCGGGATGTCATCATCACCCGTCAAGAGATACAGGGGTTGATGCAGGGACGCCTCTATGTGGATGCTCCTCCATTAGGCGCGACCAAGCTGACAGATTGGATTGACCGCCACAAAGACACTCTTGGCCGTCACTACACCAGTGAATTGGCACGTCGAGTTGACCGATTTTCAGGGTATCAATCCAATTGATATTTACAAAAAGCGGCCTCCGTTGCCGAAGGCCGCTTGGTGTTTTCTGAATTTATTTTTTTACGGCTTCGGTGTCGCGGGCGTCGGCGTCGGCGCGGGCGTTGCAGGCGGGACGTGATGATCCGGCGGGAAGATGCCCAGTTTGAATTCGGCGCGGGCGGGGGCGTTGGCCGGGTCGGTGG
>DMQW01000288.1 GCA_003455565.1 Limisphaerales bacterium | reverse complement strand
TCGTCGGAGAGGCCGGAAGTGATTTTCTCGCACCAGTCGCCACATTGAATCAGGATGTCACGGGCCTTCGTGTTGCCGGCAATCAGGTAGGCATCGCGCAGACCGGCAAAGGTCTTGTGCAGGTTATACCACGGCACCCATTTGTGGTTCACTGCCTCAACGTCTCCAGCGGCGACAGATTTCCACAGTTCGCGACTGCCGGGAACGCCGCCGACATAGCCGTCGCCCGAAGCTTTCTGACAGCGGTCCAGTTCGGAAATCATATAATTCAACCGACGGCGCAATTCACCATCGGGCGTATCTGCCCCCGAGGCGATCATCGTCGAGAGCGCGGAAAGATAGTGCCCGCCAGTGTGCCCGGCGAGACCGCTGCTTTCCCAATTACCGTAAGGTTTTGCCTTCGGCTCCAGCCCCGCTTCACGCAAATACGGCGCAAGAAGACGATCCGGCTCCAGCGCCAGCAAATACGTCCGGTTGGCCTTCACCGCATCGGCAAAGGGACCATCCAGCAATCGCACCGCAGTCAGTGGCAACATCTGGGCGGGAGTGGCCACAACTTGAGGCTCGCTCGATTGAACTGTGAATGCTGAAAACCAAGCAAACAGAGGCAACGCCAAGGCTGACACGATTGATGTGCCGGCCCGCTTCCGAATCCTGTCATCAAAACCGAAATGAATGTTCATAAAGCGATAACATTTTATTTGGGATTATTTCACGGTTCGGAAATTATTACTACTTTGCGTGCAGCCGATACCAAGGTGCAATATGATAGTTGTCATATTGCCAAGAACTTGAGCTTTAACCGAAATTAACTGAACCAATACAGCGCGTTACGAATGCAAAATCTTCATTTCGTCCCAACCGTCTTCAGCCGTGGCGTGCTGACCCTGACACTGGTTGTGTTTGCGACGCTTGGGGCGCTGTCGAGCGGCACCGCTGCGATCGCCACCATTGACCCGACGAAGACGTATCAAACCATCGAGGGGCTCGGCGGCGCGACGGCGTTTTATGCCGGCTGGATCACCGCCCATCCTTACAAGCAGGAAATTTACACGAACGCCTTTGCCGGGCTGAACCTCTCGATGCTGCGATTGGGCGATTGGTATCGCTATCCGGCGATGTTGGCAGGTTTCGATTCGGCCGCCACCGAAATCGTTGCCAACGGCAATCGCGTTTTGGGTCATCCGGTTCCGGTTTACATGAGCTCGTGGTCGCCGCCGGCGTTTTTGAAGAGCAACGGCCAGGTGGCCAACAGCGGCACACTGATCTACACCAACGGCAGCTTTGCCTACACCAATTTCGCGCAGTATTGGTATGACTCGATTCAGGCGTATAAATCCAACGGTGTTACGATGACATGGATCAGCATCCAGAACGAACCTGACTGGGTTGCGGGTTATGATTCGTGCATCTTTCATCCAACCGAAGACACGGTGAACGGCACGAACTACGCGAGCTATTCCAAGGCGCTGGACGCGGTCTATAACAAGCTGACGAACCTGCCGTCGCCGCCGAAGCTGCTCGCGCCGGAACCCGTCCACATCGCCTACAACGACCTTAAAAACTACGCCGCGACGATGAACGCGAACAGTTTTTATGGAGTGGCGCACCACCTTTATGGCGACGGCGGCGGGACGGGGGATTCATTCCTGGGCAATTTGAGCTCGGCGGCCGCTATTTTCCCCAGCAAGCCGCATTTTATGACCGAGTATGGGGATGTTCAAGATATGATCGAATGTGCCAATTTGATCCACAACGAGCTGGTCGTCGAACAGGTCAGCGGATACAACCACTGGAGTCTGGTCTGGCCGGGCACAAGCGGCGGGCTGATTCAAATTGAAAATCCGTTTGCGTCTCAGTCCACTTGGACCAACGCGCCGCCCGGCACGCCCACGCAGTCGCATGGCTGGTGGTATTCGCCCAGTTACTGGTCAATGAAGCATTTTTCGTATTTCATCAATCCGGGCTACAAGCGCGTGAGCGTCACGGACAACGACAACAACGTCCGATCTTCGGCCTTCCTTTCGCCGGACAACCTGCGCTTGGTTGTCGTTTTGATCAACACAAACGCAACGGTTTCGTCCGCGATGAATTTCAACTTTGGCACTTTCAGTGTCGGCAAATCCGGCGTGTATCAAACCGCCAACACGAATTATTATTTCCAGTCGCTCGGGTCGTTGACGAATGGACAAGTGCTGCCTCCGCGGTCACTGACAACGGTGGTGCTCGACCAGAATGTTTACGTCGGTCCGGCCACGAATCCGTCGCCCGCCTGCGGTGCCTCCGGCGTTGCCTTGAGTTCCGCGTTGAGCTGGACGCCGGGAAGCAACGCGCTGGCGCACGCGGTTTATCTGGGAGTTGATTCGAACGCCGTCGCGCAGGCCACGCCGGCGTCGCCGCAATTCCTGGGAATGATGACCGTCACCAATTTCTATCCGCCACTGGCTGGAGGGGCGACCAATTTCTGGCGCGTGGATGAAATGATCGGTGCCAACACCAACATTGGCGCGGTCTGGTCCTTCAGCACGGCGCCGGTGCCCGCACTCGCCCATCGCTACAGTTTCAGCGAGACCGGCGGCACAACGGTCGCAGATTCCATCGGAGGGCCGGGTTGGAACGGCACGCTGCCCGGCGGCGGAACTTTTTCCAGCGGCCAATTGACGCTGGTATCCGCCTCATCGCAATACGTCAGCCTGCCCGCCGGAATTATGAGCACGTTCAGCAACTTCACGATTGAGGCGTGGGTGAAGCTGAACACGACGGCCAACTGGAGCCGGATTTTCGACTTCGGCAGCGGCACGACGACTTACATGTTCCTGACCCCACAGAACGGCAGCACCAGCCGGCTGCGCTTTGCCATCACCACGAGCGGCGGTGGCGGTGAGCAGCAGATCAACGGCACGTCGGCTTTGGCTGCAGGCACCTCGTATCACGTCGCGGTGACGCTCAACGGGTATACGGGGATACTTTATCTGAACGGCGTGGCGGTCGGCACCAACAATGCGATGACGCTCCGGCCATCAGGTCTGGGCAGCACGGGCAACAACTACCTTGGGAAGTCGCAGTATGCCGACCCTTATTTGAATGGCTTGATGGATGAGTTCCGCATCTACAACGTTGCGCTGTCTCCAGCAGAAATAGCTGCGACTTATGCCTTGGGATCCAATCAATTATTAAGCACCAACAGCCCAACGATCACCTTCTCAATGTCAGCGAATAATCCGACCCTGTCGTGGCCGCTAGACTCCGCCGGCTTCACCGTGCAATCGCGCACGAATCTCATCTTGGGTAATTGGGTGAATGTCACCTTGCCCACACCTCAAATCGTCGGCGGCCAGTGGCAGGTGACGTTGCCGGTTACCGCCAGCACTCCTTCAACATTCTACCGACTTTTAAAATAATGCGCCAATGGCCTACTGCCATCATGAGTAAAAGCAAACAACCATACATATGGCCGACAAACTGGCCGAACGGTGAAGAAACTTAAAAACTCAAATCACTCGAACCTCCCATGAAGAATCGCAACATTTTAACCGCCTTTGCCATAACCGCCCCTTTGCTTGCCATCGCGCTGGCTGGTTGTGTGACCGGGACAAAATCCAAATCACCATCCACGCTGAAGGAAGCCTACAAAGATCATTTCTATGTGGGCGTGGCCATCAACCGCGCCATCGCCATGAACGCTGCGGTCCGGGCCGACAACGTCAAGCGGAACATGGACCAGATCAAAAAAGACACGGCCGTTGTCGTGGAACAATTCAACCAGATTGTCCCCGAGAACGACCTGAAGTGGGCACTCATCCAGCCGGAATCAGGGCCAAGTGGCTATATCTTTGGTCCGGCGGACGACTTCGTGGAATTCGGTATTAAGAACAACCTGTATCTCGTGGGCCATACGCTCATTTGGCACGCCCAGACGCCAAACTGGGTTTTCCAAGGAACCAATTCACCACCGGGAATGACGAATATCCCGGCCCCGGCCCCGGTGATAGCCACCACCACTAACGCAACCGGAACTAACGCATTTGGTCGCAGGGGTGGTCGTGGTTTCGGCGGCGGCTTTGGTCGCGGCGGATTCACCGGCCCGCGCGCGTCCCGCGATGAATTGCTGGAGCGGATGCGGGAGCACATCCACACCGTGGTCGGCCGTTACAAGGGCAAAATCAAGGTCTGGGATGTTGTGAATGAAGCGCTCTCTGACGGTGGCACCAACGTCCTGCGCAGCTCACTCTGGTCCGAAATCATCGGGCCGGACTTCATCGCCAAAGCGTTTGAATACGCGCACGAAGCCGATCCAGGTGCGATTCTACGCTACAACGACTACTCGTTGGAGAACCCAGCCAAACGGAAAAAACTCATCACCTTGATCAAGTCACTCCAAGCACAGGGTGTCCCGGTGATGGCCATCGGCTCCCAAACCCACGTCAGCGTTTCTTCGCCGAGCTTTGAGGAGGAAGATAAGGTATTAACGGAATTGGAGACGCTCGGTTTGCCCATTCACATCACCGAACTGGACGTCAATAGCGCGCAAGGGGGGCAGCGCAGTAACAGCGGGGATGTTGCTGCCAACGCCGCTACCACACAAGGTGGCCTGGTGAGTGATGCCGACAAGAAACTAGCGGATGCCTACGCGGGACTCTTCCGGGCGTTCCTCAAGCACCAAAATTCTGTGAAAGTGGTCACGCTCTGGGGTGTGAATGACGGCGTTTCATGGCGCGCCCAAGGCCGCCCGCTGCTGTTTGATGCCAACGATCTGCCCAAGCCTGCGCTTGAAGCGGTGATCAAGGCTGCAGAAGGCGTGCCGCCAGCAACCAAATAGTTTCTCCACCCGGCCGACGCCCTCACTAGAGGGCGTCGCGACACTAAGGCTTAAAATGCGCCGCCTTGAGCTAAACAAAGCCCTCATCCACAGACTCGCGACTCTGGCTCGAACCTGTCTTGCGATGCTGTTGGCACTCCCCATCGCACTAGCTGCGGCTGACGCTATTCCCGCTCCAGGAACAAAACTTCCGGCGGTGACGGCTGATCGTGTGATCACCGCTGCCGATGTCACGGTGGAAAAAGTGGGCACTTCGATCCCGGCCGACGCCATCGGCGAACCGGTCGGCGGGGTCACGTTGTCCCCGCCCCGCTGGGTCGAGGCCACGGGCAACTCGGTGGCTTACGCAACGGTGGACGGCTCGATTGCTCCTAAAAATCCAAAAGGAAAACCGATTAATTTCCGTGTGTTGCTTCCGGCCAACTGGAGCCGCCAGGCGATTCAAATGGGCGGGAGCGGCATCAACGGAGTCGTGCCAATGATGCGCGGCGATCGTCCCGGTTCATTGACAGCGGGCTTCGCGCGCTACGGCAGCGATTCTGGCCACCAAATGGGCGGGTTTGGTGGGCCGGGTGCTGGGCGTGGCGGCGGCGGTGATAATTGGGCGCTCAATGAGGAAGCGATGCGCAATCTCGGCTACCTGCAGATGAAGAAAACCCACGACGCGGCTATGGTGATCATGGAACGCGTGTATGGCGAACGACCGCGCTTCAATTATTACATCGGCGCCTCGCAAGGCGGTCGTGAAGCGCTGACGGTCGCGCAACGATATCCCGCGGACTACGACGGCATCGTCGCCGACGTCCCGATTGTGAGTCTCTCCACCTTGATGCTGGCGCCGGAATTAATCCGCATCCAGGAAAAGCAGCAGTCCAACTGGGTCACCCGCGCCAAGGTCAATGCCATCCGCGCCGAATTCATGCGCCAGGCGGACAAGCTCGACGGACTGGCAGACGGAGTCATCAACAACTACATGGCGGCCCGCGCGCTGTTTGACATGTCGCAAGGTGATTCCAAGCGTAATCCTTGGGCGGCCTTGCGCGCTCCGGATGGTGTGGATCCGAATCCGGCAGACCCATCTGCCAACGCTCGTTTGACCGACGGCCAGATTGAGACGTTGAAATTCGTTTACAGCCGCTATCCCTTCGCAACGCCGCTGGCGAACGGTGTGCGTTCATTCGGCATGTGGGTCCCGAACACCGATCCGGCGGGCAGCGGGTTGATCGCCGACCGGCGTTTTCGCGGACAAGAGGGAGCCGGGGACAATGCGCCGATGCACGGGCATTTGGGCATTCTCGGCGTGACGGGATTTCTCATGCAAAATCTTTCAGCAAACCCGCTCGACTATGCGGAAGGCGGCCCGCTCAACCCGTGGCGTGAAGAAATTTCGCAATGGTTCGACTCGAGCAATCCCGATCTCTTCGCGTTTTACAAGCGTGGCGGCAAGATGATCGTGACCATCGGCACCGACGACACGTTGGCGTCGCCCGGCGCCCAGATGGATTACTTTCAATCCGTGCTCGACAAGCTGGGCCGGGAACAGGTGGATGCGTTCGCCCGGTTCTTCGTCATTCCGCAGACCGGCCACGGTTTAAGCGGACGGAGCAGCGGGACGACCGGCGACGGACAATCCGTTCCTACGTTCCAAGTTCCAAACCAATATGACAAGACCGCGCTGATCACCGCTTGGGTGGAGCGCAATGAAGCTCCGGGCAAGACGCTGGTCGTCACCGCCGGTGGTCGCAGTCTGCCGTTGTGTTCGTATCCGAACTATCCGCTTTACAAGGGCGGGCCGCCTGAATCCGCTGCGTCCTACGAGACCACCGCGCCTTGATAAATACCTGTCAATGTCCCTTTACCTACATTAAAAACAAATCAATGATTATGAAACTGAACCTAGGAATTTTGCTGCTTGCAAGTTTGATTCTATGCAGCACGACCAGTTGCAGCACGACCAGTGTGTCTTCCCATACGAGCAAACGCTTCGTCTTCCTGTGCTTCGGACAGTCCAACATGGAGGGCTTTCCCGGAGTTGATCCAGAGGATAAGGGACCAGTGGATGAGCGTTTACAGGTCCTGGCTGCGGTTGATTTTCCGAACCAAAGCAGAACCAAGGGCAATTGGTATCCGGCCGTCCCGCCGCTGTGCCAACCCTCCGCCGGTCTTTGCCCGGCGGATTATTTTGGCCGAACCATGGTTTCCAATCTTCCACCCAATATTAAAGTCGGCATCATCAATGTCTCCATCGGCGGCTGCAAAATTGAACTGTTCGAAAAAGATACTTTTCAGAGCTATGTGGCGACTGCGCCGAAGTGGATGACCAACACCATCCACACCTACAGCGGAAACCCCTACCATCATTTGGTGGACATGGCAAAACTGGCGCAGAAAGATGGCGTCATCAAAGGAATCTTGCTGCATCAAGGCGAGTCCAACACCAACGACAAGGAATGGCCTAACAAAGTCAAAGGAATCTACGCAAATTTGCTGAAAGACTTGAATCTTAATGGGGAGGATGTGCCGCTGATCGCTGGCGAACTCGTGAGTGCGGACCAAAAAGGCGCTTGTGCGAGCATGAATAAAATCATCGACACCTTGCCCAGAACGATCCCCACTGCGCACGTTGTTTCCTCGGCGGGTTGCACCAGCCGTCCAGACCATCTGCATTTCACTCCGACAGGCTATCGTGAGTTGGGAACCCGATATGCACAGACAATACTACCGCTGCTGGGCTACAGGGTCGCGGAACCAAAATGACGGCTGGCGCTGCTCTGAGGTGCTGATATGAAATACGAGCGTTGGATGACTTCACTGCTGGCGCTATTGGTCTGTGCCGACGGTTTGAGCGCTTGCCAGTCTGGGGCCGGACTTTCCGCAGCCGCCTACGACGGTGCGGAGAAAATTTTAGTTCCGAATATGGCATGGCCTTGCGGGATGGCAGATGGCATTCCCGTGCCGGAACGTGGCGTGCCGGTGTTGGTGGCCACCATGAAACTGGAGCAATTTTATGACTTGGGTAAAACGCCATACGGTCAACGGAAAGTATTGGTCGTTCAGAGCGGCGAGGTGTCGGGCGCGAAGATCACCGGTTCGGTGATGTCCGGCGGGCTGGACTTTCAGTTGAACTTTTCCAACGGTGCGATGGAGATTGAACAGGTCCTTGTGCTGCGAACCGGCGACGGCAAATACATCTATCTGCGAAACGCCGGGACGGCAGCGAATACCAGGGACGTGCGCATGATGCCGGATTTTGAAGCGCCTAACACGATCGGTTATAGCTGGCTCAACACCGGAAACTACGCGGGGCGGCGGGAAGTGAATTTGGCGGCCAAAACGATGAAGATCACCGTCTATGATGTATCGGGTCTGGCTCTGGTGCCGACAAAGGCAAACTCGGTCCCAGTGACCACGCCGACGGATGTTCAAGATCAGCCGTGGGACTATCGGAAGGCAAACGCCGGAGAGCGCAGAGGCGAACAGATCATCAGCGAGAATGTGACCCTGGGCGCGAACCAATCAATGGGCGCGATGAAGCGGGGTAACCGGAACATCATTCCGATAACCGGCGGAACAATTCGCGGGAGGATCACCGGTAAAGTCATAGCTGGGGGTGCGGATTACCAGAACTTGAAGAATCCGATGACACTGGATGCGCGCTATCTCTGGCAAGCCAGCGATGGGGGAGTGATCATTGTCCGCAATGGCGGTTCGATGGGATTGCTCGTCCCGACGTTTGAGGTTCGAGTGGACAGCCCCTATGCATGGTTGAACAAGGGATCGTATCTGAGTTCAAATCCCAGCATGGGATCCGGTGGCGTCGGACTCACCTTTTACGAAAGCCGGCCTTGATTTGACGAAGGCTTGGGGTCGGTCTAGTTGGTCCGCCGCCGCGAAAGCCCAAACTGGAGTGCCTTTTCATTGATAGAGTTCGGCACTTTGTATTCCTGATGAATACCCTTACAATCATACTCAATTCCTACAAAAACAAAAAAAGCTGGGAACAAGTCGTCCAAACGCGGCCGACGACATTGATCCCAGCCAGTCTGATTCCTTCACCACAGCAATCAGGCGCAATTACGATTGCGGCACAATCTCGATCGCGTTGATTTGCGGATTTTCCACGTTAGTCGTGAAAGTAATAGTGAATTTGCCATTGGTGACTTCCACCGGGACGGTTTCAATGTAGGCGCGGTTTGAACCACCGGCCTTGACGAATACATCAAAATCTTTGAACTCGTGTCCCTGGACATTGAAGGAGAAAACGCGCTGGCCAGCGCCGGTGATACCTTCAAAGGTTTCAGCGAAATGAAGTTTGGCAACATATTTACCGTTCGGAATGGCGCAGGAAAATGAGCTCATCCCATAATGTTCCGACCGATAAAGCCCTGCGTCTTTGGTGTTGGCAATCTCAGTGCTCGCATCGCGCTCAATCACGTCGCCGCCTTCAAATCCTTGTTCGGCCTGCCAGACGTTGCCGCTGGAATCCGTGAACGGCGCGGAAGACCCGGCCTTGATCCGAATGACGCCCGGCGCGGTTGCCGCCGCCGGTGCAGCCGAAGCCTGAACTGCCGCCGCGAACGACGCGGGGATCAGTTCGACTGCATTGATTTGGGGGTTCTCAACGTTGCTGGTGAAGGTGATCTTGAACTTCCCGTCAGTGACTTCCACCGGCACTGTCTCAACGTAGGCGCGGTTCGGCCCGCCGGCTTTTACCCAGACGTCGAAATCCTTGAACTCGCGGCCCTGCACATTAAACGAAAACACGCGCCCGCCGGGACCGGTGATGCCATCGTAGGTTTCGGCAAAGTAGAGCTTGGCAATGTATTTTCCATTCGGAACGGCGCATGAAAAGGAATCCATCCCGTAATGCTCCGACAGAAAGAGTCCGGGATCTTTTGTGTTGGCAATGGTCACGGACGAGTCGTGGCCAGCCACATCGCCGCCGCTGAATCCCTGTTCGGCCTGCCAGACGTTGCCGCTGGAATCCGTGAACGGCTCGGAGGATCCGGCCTTGATCCGAATGACGCCCTGCACGGCCGCCACCGCCGGCACTGCTGGGGTCTGAACTGTCGTCGCGGGCGGCGCGGGGGTTTGCGCCGGGGCCGGCGCGGATTGCGCCGAGCCTTGATTGTTCGTCTGGCAACCGGTCACGAAAGTGAACATGCCGGCAGTTGCGCAGACACAGATAGTCTGAGTAAGTATGTTTCGCATAATCTGGATTTGGTTCGGTTTGTTGTTTCTTATGTTGCTTAGTTTGTTGTTTCTTGTGTTGCTCTCACGGGGCGGCAATCGTCATTGGCAATTTCAGTCTGATGTCGTCCGACGCCGCTCCGATGAGAAATTCATAGTCGCCCGGTTCCACCACATATTGCTTCTTTTGCGTGTCCCAGTAGCGCAGCCGTTGTGTCGGAACTTCTACCGTGACTTTGCTTGATTCACCGCGCTTCAGATGCACGCGGGCAAAGCCGCACAACGCGAGCTTCGGCTGGGGAACGCTGGAGCCGACGTGGCGGAAATAGACCTGCGCCACGTCATCACCGTCGCACTTGCCGGTGTTCTTCACGGTGAATGTCACCTTCGCAGTGCCATTGACGGCAATCTTCTTTGAATCCAGCTTGCCGCTCTTGTAATCAAAGGTGGTGTAGCTCAAGCCGTGGCCAAACGCATAAAGCGGCTTGCCGCTGAAGTAGCGGTAGGTGCGATTGGTCATCGAGTAATCCGTGAAACTTGGCATGTCTGCGGTGGCACGGTAAAATGTCACCGGTAGGTGGCCGGAAGGATTGACCCCGCCGAACAGGACCTCCGCCACAGCGCGACCGCCTTCCTCGCCCGGATACCAGGCTTGGAGAATCGCCGGCAGATGTTCGTCCTCCCACGGCAGCGCGATGGCGGAACCGCTGCAATTGACCATGACCATCGGCTTGCCGGTGGCATGGAGCGCCCGCACGAGTTTTGTCTGCACCTCGGGCAGCTCAATCGAATCACGATCGAACCCTTCACCTTCTTGCGCCGGAGTAATGCCGCCGACATAAATGATCAAGTCTGCATTGGTCGCATTCCTGAGAGCTTCGGCGCTGAGTTCCGGCAAGGGACGGGTCGTCGTGTTATCCTGGCCGCTCCACGCCGCAGTCGCCTTGTTGGTGGTGACCGGACTTCCCAGGGCAAACGTGACTTCGATGTTCGTCCCGGCCAATTGCCTGATGCCGTTCAGAATGGAAATCGGATGCGACGCTGAACCGTGGTAATTGCCATGCAGCATTGATTTTGAGTCGCCGTTGGGACCGATGACAGCGATTCGTTTGAACTTGGAGCGGTCGAGCGGGAGGATGCCGTCGTTCTTTAACAGCACTAGCGATTGTCTTGCAATTTCCAGAGCCACCTGCCGGTTTGCAGGCGTGTCGTTGTCCTTGATGGTGTATTTCGAATAAGGAACCTTATCGGCCGGATCAAACATGCCGAGGCGGAAACGGGTCCACAAGGTGTAATACAAGGCCACTTCAATCTCCTTTTCGGTGACCAAGCCCTGCTGCACCGCCCGCACCAAGGCATTGTAATCTCCGCCACAGCAAAGGTTGCAGCCGGCTTTCACGGCAGCGGACGCAGCCTCTTCGGGCGTGTTCATATAATGATGTTGCTGGCGACCCCAAACATCGCGGATCGCATCGCAATCGGACACCACATACCCCTCAAACCCCCATTGTTTGCGCAGCAGATCGTCGAGCAGGAAAGAACTGGCGCTGGCAGGCACACCGTTGACCGCATTGTAAGCGCTCATTACGCCGGCGACTTTTCCTTCGCGCACTACCCGTTCGAATTGCGGCAGATATGTTTCATACAGGTCGCGTTCCGAAACCTTGGCATCGAAGCGATGCCGATCCCGTTCCGGGCCGCTGTGCACCGCGTAATGTTTCGCGCAGGCCATTGCCAGCATGTAATTGGGATCATCACCCTGAATGCCTTTGACGAACTCGATGCCGATCTCGCTCGTGAGATAAGGATCTTCACCGTAAGTCTCCTGGCCGCGGCCCCAGCGCGGGTCACGGAAAATGTTGATGTTGGGCGTCCAGAAGGTTAGGCCGGCCCACCACTTGGAGTCGCCGTTGTGGGTGTTGGCGTAGTCGTTATGCTTGGCTCGGCCCTCCACGCCGATGATCGTTCCTTCCTGATGAAACAATCCCGGGTTCCACGAAGACGCCGCACCCACCGGTTCCGGAAAGACCGTGGCGATATTGTTGTTGGCGACACCGTGCAACGCCTCATTCCAATAATCATAGGCGGGCAAACCCAGACGCGAAATGGCCGGCGCAGCATTCTTCAATTGCGCAACTTTTTCCGCGAGTGACATGCGGCGGATCAAATCATCGGCTCGCGCTTTCAACGGTTTTAACGAATCGCGCCAGCTCGGTGGTTCCTTCACGTCCGGCACCCGCACGGCGGCAGCTGAAAAAGCGTCCGCCAATTCCGAGGCGCCAAACGACACGACTGAAGCGCCCGAGGCGTTCTTAATCTCAACGGTGTTGAACTTGGCGGCACCTTTGCTCGCCGTAAAGGTAAACTTCAGTGGCCCGCGCAAGGAATCATCCTCATGTTCAACCGCGCCACTGATCGTCGCCACCTTTTGCGCCCCACCTGCCGTGGCGAAGATGTCAAAATCCTTGGCCAGGGACGCATCACCTGACGTCACGTCGAACACTCTTTCACCGGCCGCGCCTGCCGAAGTCTCCGCAGCGCCGATGGTGATCGTATATTTGCCCGCCGGCAGATGCGCAATGGTGACAGAGAAATTCGTGCCATTGACGTCCTCCCGGTAGGCGGCGGCATTGTTGCCGGTTCCTTCAATAACCACCGACAGATTTTCTTTGCGATGTTCAAAACTGCCGCTGACGCTTACCTGTTGACCGCAGGAGGCGCAGATTTCATCAGCCGCTGATGCATTCGATATAGAAAATATCAGACTCCCCAACGTCATCATGGAAATGGTTGCAAAGAATATTGACAGCTTTGGATGAGCGGATGGTTTGCATTGAGCGTGTCCCTGCGACAAGAAGTCGGAATCACGGCTAGTGGCGGCCGTTTCTGGATGGTCGAATGCAACATCTTTGAGTTGGATGATCATTGTTTGATTCTACGAGTTTTTGTCTTAATTAGTCTGATGAGTGGCGGCAACTAGACAAATATACATCCAGTCGGGCAATAACCTTAAGTTCGCTGAACATGGCTAATTTAGGCGAATCATACCGTGATGCGTGTTGGCTTGAAATATGCCGAATGTCATATTTCAAAAAGTGGCACCCGGATGACCCAGCAGCAACCGGGCGCCACCCCCCTAACTCCCGCCATCAACCCACATGGCGAGAAAAATGCGATAACTCAGTTTGATCTGGCATTGGCTTGGTTTGCAGGACTACCAAAACATGAGTCGGTGCGTTAGAACTACAGGTCATGAACAACGAGAACTTAACGCCCCAAATTTACAAACGATATTTATCCTCAGCAATTCGGGTGGCAGAAGGAGCCTTCTGCCGCCCATGCTTTCATGCGATTTAGAGCCGCCGTTACGGCGTAATCAGACGATAGAACACGGAACCGTTCGTCTTGACGACTGGAGTCGAGTAACTATTGTTGGCATCAGTTCCCGGAATGGTGACCCAATTGGTGCCCAAACCTTTTGCCAGTGAATTGGTTTGACTCTGCAGATGGACGCCGCCCGTCCAGTTAGCAGGCCATGTTAGGTTCAAGTTTGCGCCGGACAGCGAAGCCGTGATGGTTGGCGCCGGTGAAACGGCGGTCACCGTCACTGAGCCGTCTGTCGCCAGACTGTTTGCGACGGTGAAGCTCGGGGAGACAATTGTCATGAGCGCACCGCCCGTGACCGGTCCGCTGAAGAGGGTGAACTTATCGCCCACCGCGAGTGTCGGACCAGCATTGATCAGTTTCAAAGTGCCGCCAGCAACCGTGATCGTCCCGCCGGTAAGATTGACCAGGTTGCTGACCGAGTAGTAGGTGTTTGACACTGTCACTGAGAGGTTCGTGTCCGTCACCGCCACTGACTTGTTCAGTGTGGCGAGAACGGTTCCTGAGCCAATGTTCACGTTGCCGCCGATGTTCAAGATCTTGACCGCGCCGGAAGCCGCAGAAGCAATCGTGCCGCCTTCCACATTCAAGTCGCCTCCGATATAGCCACCACTGACCACCAGCGTGCCGTTGCTGACCGTGATGGGTCCGGTGTAACTGTTCGAGGCCGAGAGCGTGACGGTGCCGGAGCCGAGTTGAACGAGTGAACCCAGGCCGCTGCCGGTTGCGGTGCCGTCGGTAATGGCACCTGAGACGGTTACACTGTCCGAGCGGTTGAACACAATCGTGCCGTTGTTGGTAATTGCGGCGAGCGTGCTGGGGGAACCGCTGGTGCCGCCGTTGCCGAACTGGAGAGTTCCGGGGCCGACGGTTGTGAGGCCTGGGTAACTTACATTACCGGTCAGGATCACGACGCCAGCTCCGATTTGCGCCAATCTCCCCTGATCGTTCACCGCCGTGCCATCCGTAACCGCTGTGATGACGGTGTTGGTGAACGCGAAGTTGTCCGGGCGATCGAAAACAAGCGTGCGAATATCGTGGTAGGGAGTGGTCGTATTCGTGAAGATTACCGGGCCAACAATAGTGCCGGCCCCGGGGGTGACGCCATCGCCAAGGACGATCCCACCGCCTTTGATCCAAGTGCCACCGGTGTAGGTGTTCGTGCCGCCCAATGTCAAAGTGCCGGCGCCATTCTTCGTCAAACCGCCGTCCGTGGCGCTGTCGCCGCTGATGGCGGAGTGCAGCAGCGCCTGGCCGATGGTCACGTTGAATCCGGCCGTGTCCATCTTCGCCCCGGTATTGCGGACGTTGGCGCGCGTCAAGCCCTGCATGAATGTCGCGCTGCTGGCGGCGGATTTTAGCGTGCCGCCGTTGAAGTTGAACGTGCCGTTGCCGGCGCTCGACGTCGCGATGACCTGCGGCACGGTCAGTGTGCCGCCGTTCAAATTGTAGGTGTTGGTGCTGGAGGCCACACCGGCATAGTTCAAATCCAGATTGCCGCCGCCAACCGTCACGCCCGCGTCGCTGTAAAACGTGACATTGCCGCCAACCTGATTCACCACGTTGCCGCCGGTGTTGCCGTTGCGACACAGCTTGAGCGACGTGCCGTTTTCAAGAAACAAAGTGCCGTTGGTGATGTCGAGTTCGCCCGCGCCGGAGTCGTAGAAACCCACCATCAACCATCTGGTGGCCATCGGGCCGACGATGAAATTGCCGCCGTTGAGCGCCAGCTTGCCGCGACCAGCGCCGGCGAACTGGAGAATTGCGTCGTTGGTCGAGATGAGCGTGCCGCCGCTGTTCAGCGTGACCGTGCCGGAAATGGAATTGTCCAGATAGTTCGCGCGCGCCACGGTGAGCGCTCCGACCGACAAAGTCGCGTTGGCCACGGTGACGGAGCCGGTGGCGGCGAATTGCGAGCCGCTTTGGTCCGAGCCGCCCACGCGGAGTTCGCCAGCCATCGCGAGCGCGCCGCCGGTCATGGTGAGACTTCCACTTCCGGTGAGGTAGCCAACGGTGGAGGTGCCGCTGCCAAAAGCGGTGGCGCCGCCGGAGATGTTCACGGCGCCGGCGTTGACGGTCAGACCGCCGCCAACCGCGTTGGTGCCGTTCAACGTCAGCGTGCCGCCGCCAGTTTTGGTGAAACCATAACTGCCGGACATCGGCGTGGAAATTGTCGCGGTGTTTTGATTCACGGCAATCGTTGGCGCATTTCCGCCGCCGGCGTCCATGGTCAACGTGTTGGTTCCCGACAACAACCAAGTTTGCGCGCCGGCAAGGTCGCCGAATTTCAATCCGCCGATGGTGCGGGCGCTGTCGAGCGTCACCGTCGGATTGACCGTGATGTTAATGGTGCTGAAATCCGCGATGCGGCTGACGCCGTTGGCGACCGCGCCGCCGCTCCAATTGTTGCTCGTGCCCCAATTGTCGCTGGCGTTGTTCGTCCACACGCTGCTGATGAAATTTGGATTTTGCGTGCTGTTGTAAAGGACCGAGATTTGGGCCGGAGTCATGGCAAAATCAGCGATTTCCACTTCGTCCAATTTGCCGCTGAACAAGGGATCGGCGGCGAACTGGCTTTTGCCGAGATAATTTTTGATCGGGCTGAAAGATGCGGGCGTAATTGAAAAGCTCGTGGACGAGGCGACCTGCGCGCCGTTGACGTAAAGCGTCGCGACGTTGTTGCTCAAGGTGACTGCTACGTGCTGCCATGAGCCCGAGGCCAGCGCGCCGGAGCGTTCGACGATTTGTTCGCCACTGCCGTTGTTGATCGCGAAACGCAGCGCGCTGCCCGAACTTGGCGTCAGAAAAAGATAATGCGACGGGTCGTTGCCGAAATCGAAAATGCGCTGCCAGTTGCCGCCGCCGTTCCAATATACCCACGCGGTGAACGTGAACGCGCCGCCTTCGGCGATGTTGGCGGGAAGCTGAACGTAACTGTTCGTGCCATCCAGGGCAATTGCCTGCGCCTGGCTGTTGTGTCCGACAGTGTAATTCGGCGCGCCCACGGCCATGCCGTTGTTGTAATAGCCGGAGTTGTCCCAGGTGTTCGTGGCAAAGAGAAATTCCGCAATCCCGCGCGTGCCGTTGTCCGGCATGGCCTGCGAATACGAGAGATTGGAAACGAGATTGGAGAAGGTTGTGCCCGCAGGCGTGACGGTGTTGCTGCTGGTCACCAGCGAACGTGTGTCCTCGACCCAGTTGTAAAGCGCATAGCGTTCCACGAACGGCGTGGATTCCAGCATGTTGATCATCGCTGAAACGCACGCCTGCTGCTGCGCGTAAGTCGGCACGGGATATGGATTGTTGTCCGTCCAGTTCGCGCCGTTGTTCCATTCGGTAATCCA
Organism: Limisphaerales bacterium; assembly: GCA_003455565.1. GTDB lineage: Bacteria > Verrucomicrobiota > Verrucomicrobiia > Limisphaerales > UBA11358 > UBA11358. The sequence continues at coordinate 4,266 of DMQW01000288.1, read as the reverse complement.
GATGGGCCGGTGCGTGTTGTTCCAGATGTCGAGCAGGAAATTATACATCTGGTTCGCAGCGCCACTTGGATCGCTTGGGTTCCAGTCCCAGTAATAATGAATGGCCACGAAATCCACGCGGTAGCCGGCGGCGTCGGCCTGTTGGACAAAAGGATAAAGCCAGCCAGATCGGCCAGCGTCCGTTGTGGCGGGCGAGCCGACGCGCAGGCCGGTGGCCAGCAAATCCGGCAAACGCGCCACGGCGTTCGTGACCGAGCCGGGCGGCGTGAGATTGTTGTAGGCGTCCTGACTTGAATTATCAGGCTCGTTGTATCCGAGCACGGTATTGATTCCCCGCGCCTGCCAGTTCTGGCTCAAGCCGGGCCAGTTCGGTTGTTGTTTTATGGCGACGTATTCCAGATCGCGCGACGAGTTTTGGTCAATGTTCCAATCATACCACCAGTTCACGTTGAGCCAGGAAAGAGGCGGATTGTTGGCGATGCCCTTCTTGCTCGTCCACCGCCACGGCGTGACGTAAATGAACTGCACCTGTTTGTCCAATGTGGCTGGCAGCACGCCAACTTCCAAGTCGCCGTCCTGCGCGACGTAGCATTTGCTGTAATTCGCGCCGTTGGCCGATTGCACCAAAACCGCCTGGTATCCGCGTTTCAATTTGAAGGAGTTGATGTTGGTGTAGGCTGTGCCCGTGTAGTAAGTCCATTGGCTGTAGGACGTCGCGGTGCCGGTGAATTCCTTCCCGGTAAAAACGGTCAACGGCTGAAATGACGACGGTTGAGGAATCACCACCGCGCCATTTTGGCCGTATTGCACCACGCGGCAGTTGCTGTCGGCCACCGCGCCGGCGTTGTTAATTTTGATCTGGCCGAGATAATTGGACGCAACCACGGAAGGTTTCACGCCAGTCAAAAACAGCCAGGCGTCAATTGAGTTTAAATTGATCGTGCAGCCGGAAAGCGGCGCGCTGGAATTGGTGGCCCACAGCTCGCATTTGCCGTTCATGTTCACCGTCGTGCTTGTGAGCGAGGCGTATTTCTGGACGCCGTTGGAAAAGGTGATTGTTTGGGCACCCGCCATCAGCGACAAACTGATCACGGCCACAAAGGCCAAGCTTTTAAGTGTTTTTAATTTCATGCTTTAATTCTCACTAACTGACGAGCCGACAGAACACGATCCGCGTGGTGGTTTTGCAAATAACCATTTAACAGCAATTAAATCAGATTAAACGCATATGCAACATAATGTCGTTCTTTTGGCAACTACACTGTCATGGTAGCCTAACCCATTTTCGGCTTCCATGAAAGGCGTCTTTTACATCCTAATTTCCGCCTATGGTCGTGCGATCAAAGAGAGATAAAGCAGGTGATAACGGCAATCGAACATTTGTATCCTTGGTCAACCAAACCGTTGTAAAAACAGCCCGGCGAACCGGCCATGACCGGCAAACGCCGGTGTTCTGAATGGTTGCGGCAGCACAAAACGCGATACGGAGCCGGAATTTCTCACCGAAGCAGAACTGCAACGCCGCGAACGCGGCAACCTGCTGGCCAGCCTCGAACACCCGGTTCTCCCGCCATGGCATCCATGCCGTTGAGGATGAAATTGAGCAGGACCGGTTGCGAGTGGATGCGGTCGCCTAGAATTTTCGGCAGGCCCGGCGCAAGGTCAGCGCTGATGGCCACCTTGCGCAGCGCGGCATCCCCACTGACCACCTGCAACACGTCTTCCATCACCTCGGCCTCCATTGCCAACCAGTCCCGCAGGGAGGTTTACCAATTCTGGCATCTTTGCACGTCTATGGCTGATGGTTCTTCGGCGCTATGGTTGCCACCATGAAAACATCACAACCATTAAGCCGGGAGGCCATCGGTGAGTTCAAGGCCATTTATCAGGATGAGTTCGGCGAGGAGTTATCCGACGATGAAGTGCGGGAAATCGCCATGCGCTTGCTGCGCTTTTTTGGCGTTTTGAACAAAGACGGTGGCGGTTCCGTTGACGCTTCCGACCAGACGCGGTAGAATGGGTTTGCAGTCTGCAAAGGTCGTTTCTCTTTAGTTACACCCACATTCATGCCTGGATATTTCATTTATTGCCGCAAATCATCCGAGGCCGAAGACCGGCAGGTTCTTTCGATTGAATCGCAGACCCGCGAGCTGGAGCAAATTGCCGCCAAACTTAATTTACCGGTAGCCGAAATCTTGACCGAGTCAAAGTCCGCCAAGGATCCCGGACGACCGGTGTTCAATTCCATGATGCAGCGCCTCAATCGTGGTGAGGCTGCCGGCATCATTTGCTGGAAATTGGATCGTCTGGCGCGTAACCCGGTGGACGGCGGTTCCATCATCTGGGCCATAAAGCAGCACGGCATCAAAGTCATGACGCCCGCCCAGAGCTATGCCCGCGAAGATGACAACATCATCCTCATGTATATCGAATTTGGCATGGCGCAAAAATATGTGGATGACTTGAGTAAAAACGTCAAGCGCGGGTTGAAAACCAAGACTGAAAACGGCTGGTATCCAGGCGTTGCTCCGGCAGGCTATTTGAACCACACGGATCGGGTCACGGGCGAGAACACGCTCATCAAGGACCCGGAACGCTTCCCTCTCATCCGGCAAATGTGGGAATTAATGTGGTCCGGCCAATATACCCCGCCACAGATCCTCGAACTGGCCAACGAAAAATGGGGATTCCGCACCCGACCGACCCGGCGGATGGGTGGCAAGCCGCTCGCCAAAAGCGGCATCTACCAGATTTTCAGCAAACCCTTCTATTACGGTCGTTTCGAATATCCCAGCGGCAGCGGCCAATGGTATCAGGGGAAGCACGAGCCGATGATCACCGAGGTGGAATATGACCGGGTCCAGATCCTGCTGGGTCGCGACGGCAGTCCCCGCCCACAATCCCATTACGAATTCGCGTTCACGGGATTAATCCACTGTGGCGATTGTGGTCGCATGGTAACAGCAGAGGAAAAGCACCAGGTTATATGCGGCACCTGCAAATTCAAGTTCGCCTCCCGTAACCGCGATGTGTGTCCGCGTTGCGAAACGTCGGTGGCAAAAATGGGAAAGCCAACGTTCCTCCACTACACTTACTACCATTGTTCAAAAAGTCGCAGACCGGCGTGCCCACAGAAATGCGTGAGCACACACGACCTCGAACAACAAATCAATGAGCGGCTGGCACGCATCACCATCTCCAATCGCTTCAAGGATTGGGCGATCAAATACCTGCATGAATTGCATGACCACGAAAAGGAACTCAGGAAGGACATCGTCCAAACGCAGCAGAAGGCGTATCAGGAATGCCTCGCGCAGCTTGACGGATTGTTGAACCTCAAAACCTCAGCGGGCAACCGGGATGGCAGTTTGTTGTCGGATGCGGAATATGCCGAGCGTCGTGGCAAATTGCTTCAGGAAAAGGCTAGGATGGATGAGGTGAAAAATGATGCAGGTTCCCAGTTGGAACAGCAGCTGAAGCTGTCGGAACAGACGTTTGAGTTCGCCTGCATGGTGCAGGAACGGTTTGCCAAGGGCGATGCCAAGACGCGGAAAGAGATCTTGGATACAGTGGGATCGAACCTACTCCTGAAGGACAAAAAACTGTTGATTGAAGCCAGAAAACCGTTCTTGATTCTGGAAAATACGCGAACCCATGAAATGCCGATAATTTCCCCCATCGAACCTAAAACCACCGAGGTGTCACAAGGGCGAAAGATACCTTCACTCTTCATGCGTCCTTGCTTGCTGGGGGACTTGGACGATGTTCGAACCTACGGGTATAAAGCGGAACGTGCAGCCGCACTAATATATGCTCACTTTAAAAAGGAGTTTGGATATCCTGCTAACCGATAAAACGACCGTTACAATTGCCACTTATTCATCCGCCTTTAGCTGCCGGGCGATTTCGCGCGCGATGATTTCGATTGAGTCGCCGATATCTTGCAGCATGGCGATAACTTTTTGCATTTCCGCCTGATGATTACAACTTTGGCGCTTAATCAAACTCGAAAATAGCTGCCTGATGAATCTGCGGAAGAAACGATGCTGTTTTACATTTTTGTTTGTTTTTTTCATATACGCGCAGGGTCCACGTTACGAGCAAGTCTGCGACGACGGTGAAACTTGCCTGACATGGGAACGCAATGATTATGTTGCCGGCGCCTTTGGTATTAGCCTCAATGCAGTGGCGGATAAAATTCGTGAATCTCTTTTCGCAACCTGCTGGCGTCTTGGCCCGACCACGTTAGAGCGTTTTCAGTCACTT